>NZ_CATVTL010000003.1:0-184457 GCF_958346945.1 uncultured Parolsenella sp. | reverse complement strand
CGGCCCAGCGCGAACGGCGGCCTGGCGTAAGCGGCAGACATGCTGCAAACGGCGGATTCATGCGACGCGTCGCATCCGTGGCCGTCCTTTTCACAAACGGCAGGCACGTGGCATGCGGTAGATGGACGTGATCGCACTGCTGTCTCACGGCCTCGTCGCGTCCGCGGTCGCCCTTCTCGCCCAAATATGTCCTTACTGATATATACCGCTTGACCATTAATTTGTAGCCATCTACCAAAATTTCACTTGCATTTTCAAGATTTTGCGAGTTTGTTTTGCGCAGCTGTCTTTGCATGAGTAAGATTGAAGATACGTTAAGAAACGGCTGGAGGGGCTTTCCGGCCGACTGAAAAAGGGGAGTTCAAATGGCAATCCTTGATTCGTCCCACGTGTTCTTCGACTGCTCCGCCACCTCCTGCGATGAGGTCCTGGCCTTCGTCGCCGACAAGGCCGCCGAGCTAGGCGCCACCTCCGATGCCGCGGCGCTGCTAGCCGGGCTCAAGGCCCGCGAGGGCGAGGGCTCCACGGGCATGCAGGGCGGCTTTGCCATTCCTCACTGCAAGAGCGCTGCCGTCTCCGAGCCCTGCATCGTGGTCGTGCGCCTCGCCAACCCCGTCGCCTGGGAGACCATGGACAAGTCCGAGGTCTCCTGCGTCATCGCCCTGCTCATTCCCGACGGCGATCAGGGCACCGAGCACCTGCGCATCCTCTCCAAGATCGCGGCCGCGCTGCTGCAGGAGAGCTTCTGCGAGACCGTGCGCGAGGCGACCGACGCCGCCCAGATCGTCGCAGCCATCAACGAGGGCCTCGAGAACTAGCCCCATGACCTCGAATCCTTGGCGATTGCTCATGGATTCGGGGTCAACTTTTTGCCCGAGCGGCCTCCGAACGTGCAGTTGGGAGGCCCTTTCTGTGTCATACTTGAGTCTGCGCAAAATCTGTGTGAAAGGGGCGTCGCCTTGATTTACACCGTTACGTTCAACCCCGCCGTCGACTATGTCATGCACCCGCTCACGCTCGACATGGGCTTCACCAACCGCTCCTCCAGCGAGGAGGTTCGTTGCGGCGGCAACGGCATCAACGTCTCCAGCATCCTCAACGAGCTCAACGTCGACACCATCTGCCTGGGCATCATCGCCGGCTTCACGGGCGACTACATCCTCGAGACCCTGCAGAGCGCCGGCGTCACCTGCAACTTCGTGCGCCTCGACAAGGGCTTCACGCGCATCAACGTCAAGCTCAACGGCATCGTGATGACGATTATCAACGGCATGGGCCCCAAGATTCCCAACGACAAGGTCGACGAGCTCTTTGGTCGCCTCGACCGCATCAAGGCCGGCGACACGCTGGTCCTCACGGGCTCCATCCCCAAGTGCCTGCCCGATGATATGTACCAGATCATCATGACCCGCCTCGCCGGCCGCGGCATCCGCTTCGTGGTCGACGCCCCGGGCACGCTGCTGCTGCAGTCGCTCGAGAGCAAGCCGTTCCTCATCAAGCCCAACAACCACGAGCTGGGCAAGATCTTCGAGGTCAATCCCGAGACGCCTGAGGAGTGCATGCCCTACGCCCGCAAGCTCCACGAACAGGGCGCCCAGAACGTCATCGTCTCCTGCGGCGGCGAGGGCTCGGCCCTCGTGGCGGCAGATGGCAAGGAGTACATCACCAAGTGCCCGCCGTGCCACATGGTCAACGCCACCGGTGCGGGCGACTCGATGGTCGCCGGCTTCCTCGCGAGCCTCGACGGCGGCATGGAGTACCAGGACGCCCTCAACTTTGCCTCTGCCTGCGGCAGCGCCACCGCCGCGAGCAAGGGCCTTGCCAAGCGCTCGACCATCGAGAAGTTCTACAAGTCGCTCCAGGGCGTCATGGCCGAGTACGAGGCCAACAAGGTCAAGGAGGCCGCCGAGGCCGCCAAGAAGGCCGAGAAGTAAGTAGCTCTTTTTTCGATACCCGCCAAATGGAAGCGAATGAGCGTCCGTTCGGCGGGTATTGTTATGTCAGTCGAGCGCCACTCTGCTAGACTGCAAAACAGGTATTTCAGCGGATGCGCGCGTGCGCGCCCAAGCACGCGCGCGCATGCTTCCGTTGCGATTCGGGGAAGGGGCTCACAAGAGCCGAAGAGAACAAGGAGTTCAGCATGGTTTCCGAGAAGGTCACGCTCATCAACCCGCAGGGTCTGCACATGCGTCCGGCTGGCACGTTTGCCTCCGCCATGGGCAAGTTCGCCTCCACCGTCACCGTCGTCGCTGACGGCAAGGAGACCAACGGCAAGTCGCCGATGGCCCTCATGGCTGCCGGCCTTTCCTGCGGCACCGAGATCGAGATCAAGTGTGATGGCGCTGACGAGGCCGACGCTCTCGCCGCCGCCGTCGAGCTCGTCAAGAGCGGCATCGGCGAGTAAATCGCTCCAGGGCCTCTAGGGCCCGTGCCACAAAAGACGCGCACAAGGGAGGGGCGGCGCATGCGCTGGCCCCTCCACTTATGAACACACCGTTCGAAGTATCCGGGGGGATCGAATGTACAAGGGTGTTAACGCATCTGACGGCATCGGCATTGGCGTCGCTCGCGTCGCCGTCGAGCCGGACCTGTCCTACGTGCCCGCTACGCACCAGGACACCGATGAGGAGGAGAAGGCCCGCTACCAGGCCGCCCTCGACGCCTTCTGCGCCAAGACGCAGGCCCAGGCCGACCGCATGAAGGTCACGGTGGGCGAGAAGGAGGCCGAGATCATGGTGGGTCACATCACCATGGCCAACGACCCCTTCATGATCGACGAGGTCAACAACCGCATCGTCGAGGGCAAGTGCGCCGAGCAGGCCATCGACGAGGTCTGCGACATGTTCTACGCGATGTTCGACGCCTCCGACGAGCAGCTCATCCGTGAGCGCTGCGCCGACGTCCAGGACATTCGCACCGGCATCCTCGCCCAGCTGCTGGGCAAGGACCTTGTTGACCTCTCCGTCCTGCCCAAGGACTCGATCGTCGTCGTGCACGACCTCACGCCGTCCATGACCGCCACGATCGACAAGGAGAACGTCGCCGGCATCGTCACCGAGGTGGGCGGCCGCACGTCGCACTCCGCGATCATCGCCCGCGCCCTCGAGATTCCGGCGGTTCTCTCGCTCGAGAATGCCTGCTCGCTGCTCAAGAACGACGACACCGTCGTCGTGAACGGCACCACCGGCGAGGTCGTCATCAACCCGTCCGAGGCCGAGCTCACCGAGTTCCGCGCCGCTGCCGAGAAGGCCGCTGCCGAGAAGGCCGCCCTCGAGGCCTACCGTGGCGTTGCCACCAAGACGGCCGACGGCATCGAGAAGCTGCTCGTCGCCAACATCGGCAACCCTGATGACGCCAACGTCGCCGCCGAGCGCGACGCCGAGGGCGTTGGCCTGTTCCGCTCCGAGTTCCTGTTCATGGACGCCAAGGAGCTCCCGAGCGAGGACGAGCAGTTCGCTGCCTACCAGAAGGTCGCCCTTCGCATGAAGGACAAGCCGGTCATCATCCGCACGCTCGACGTGGGTGGCGACAAGGAGATCCCGTACCTGCACCTCACGCACGACGACAACCCCTTCATGGGCTACCGCGCCATCCGCTACTGCCTGGCCAACGCCGACCAGTACAAGGTGCAGCTGCGCGCCCTGCTGCGCGCCTCCGCCTTTGGCGACATCAAGATCATGCTGCCGCTCGTGACCGACCTTGACGAGGTCCGCGACGCTAAGCGCCTCGTGGAGGAGTGCAAGGCCGAGCTCGACGCCGAGGGCGTGGAGTACAACAAGGACATCGAGGTTGGCACCATGATGGAGACGCCCGCTGCCTCCCTCATCGCCGATGACCTGGCCGCCGAGTGCGACTTCTTCTCCATTGGCACCAACGACCTCATTGGCTACACCATGTGCGCCGACCGCGGCAACGACGCCGTGCGCTACCTGTACACGGCGTACCAGCCGGCCGTCCTGCGCTCCATCAAGCGCATCATCGAGGAGGGCAACAAGGCTGGCATTATGGTCGGCATGTGCGGCGAGGCCGCGGCCGACCCGCTGCTGATCCCGCTGCTGATCTCCTTCGGACTGGGCGAGTTCTCCGTGAGTGCCCCGTCGATCCTGCGCACCCGCAAGATCATCTCGCAGTGGACCAAGGCCGAGGCCGACGCCTTGGCCGAGAAGGTCCTCGCACTCAAGACCAAGGAAGAGGTCAAGGCCGCGCTCGAGGCTGCCCAGAAGTAGCTTCTGAGCCACCCACAGCTTCCAAGGGACCCCGGGACCTGCGCCCGGGGTCTTTTTTTGCGAGGGGGCAACGCGACGGCGGACTGGGTGGCCCCGTGGTAGCCGGCGCGGTGCTACTGGCCGTGGCGCTGCTCGTGAGGCGTAGGTGCCAGCGTTAGGCGAAGCTTGCCCGATTCGCCGCGCTCGTCTATACTTAACCGGCGTTCCGGGGCGTGGCGCAGTTTGGTAGCGCATCTGCTTTGGGAGCAGAGGGTCGCTGGTTCGAATCCAGTCGCCCCGACCAACGCACGCGGGTGTGGTTCAACGGTAGAACCTCAGCCTTCCAAGCTGATGACGCGGGTTCGACTCCCGTCACCCGCTCCATGAGAGCAAACAGGCCAGCGGCATTGCGCCCTGGGCTGTTTTCTTATGCGCGGCCCGGTGTGGCCCGCTTGGACTGCTGCGAGCCTTCGGGCGGAACGCGCACGGCTCGCTGGGCGAGGGCGACGGTCTTTCCGGAGACATCCGCCTGGCACCTTCGCACCGCATTCTCGCGCTCGTCGGATAAGACCTGTTATCCGTCCGCCTCCTCCTATAGACTGGGCAGACCATCGTCGTTTCTGAGAGGTGCTTATGACCCACACGCCGAGCCAGGCCCTTGCGCCCAGGCAGTCCTTCACCGTTGGCATCGCCCTGTTCTCGATGTTCTTTGGTGCCGGCAACCTCATCATTCCGCCGCTGCTTGCGCTTCAGGCGGGCACCGCCACCCCGGTTGCCCTCGTGGGCTTCCTCGTGGCGGCCATCGGCCTTCCCATTCTGGGCATCATCGCCGTGGCGCTCGCCGGCACCGCCCGCGACCTTGCCTCGCGCGTGCACCCTCGCTTTGCCGAGGTGTTCGTGGGCGCCGTCTACCTGGCCATTGGCCCGTGCCTTGCCATTCCGCGCACGAGCTCGACGGCCTTCGAGATGCTGGCGCCGCTTCTGCCCGCTGGCGTCTCGGTCGACGTGGCCCGCCTCCTCTTCTCGGTGGTCTTCTTTGTCGTGGCCTTCGCCCTCACCCTGCGCCCGGGCGTCATCACGCGCGTCCTTGGCCGCGTGACCGGCCCCGCCCTTATCGCGCTCATCGTCGTGGTGGTGGGCGCGGCTCTCGTTGTCCCCGACGGTGCGCCTGCCGCGCCACAGCCTCCCTACGACGGGGCGGCTGCCGTGCAGGGCTTCCTCACGGGCTACCAGACGATGGACCTGCTCGCCTCGCTCGCCTTTGGCATCGTGATCGCCGAGGCCGTGCGCGAGACGGGCGTCACCGACGCGGCCGGCCAGGCGCGCGAGATCTCGCGCGCGGGCGTCATCGCGGGCGTGCTCATGTGCCTCGTCTATGGCGGCCTTGCCCTGGTGGGCGCGGGTCTTGGCTCCGTCATCCCCGACGCCACGAACGGCGCCGTCATCCTCACCGAGTCTGCCACACGCCACTTTGGCCTTGCGGGCACCGTTGTCGTGGGTCTCATTTTCCTCATTGCCTGCCTCAACGTCTGCATTGGCCTCATCAGCTGCTGCGCCCGCTACTTCTGCGACGCCTACGTCGTGGGCGGCCCCGACGGGCCGGACGGCTCGCCCACGCGCGCCTTCTCGCTCATGGCCGCTGGCCTTGCGCTCTTCTCGTGCATGCTGTCCAACGTGGGGCTCGACGCCATCCTGATGTTCTCGGTGCCGCTGCTGGGCGCCCTCTACCCGGTGGCCATCGTGCTCGTTGCCATGGGGCTCGCGCATGGCTTCTGCGACGCGCACCCGCAGGTGTGGCGCTGGGTGGGTGCCTGCGTGGCCGTCGAGGGCGTGGCCGTGTCCCTGCGCGACGCGTTCGCGCCTGGCACGTGGCTGCCACTTGACGCGCTGCCACTCGCGGACATCGGCATGGCGTGGCTGCCGGTGGCCGCCGCCGCGCTCCTCGTGGGGCTCGTCCACTCGGCCGCCTCGGGGCACAGTGCCTAGGGGAGGCGCGCTACAATCGCCCTTGAGCGCGCCCGCGGGGCGCCAGGCTGCGAGCGGGGGAGCCGCGTGACCCTTCATCTTGGACAAACGCTGGTCATCGCGAACCCGGCCGCACAGAGCGGCGCGGGCGCCGAGGGAGCCGAGTTCGTTCGGCGCACGCTTGGGTCCTACGAGTCTGCGACCAAGGGTTTCGAGGTCAGGCTCACGCGTGGCCCCGGCGATGCCACGCTGGTGGCGCGCTCGGCGACCGGCTACGACACCGTCGTGGCCCTTGGCGGCGACGGCGTCATCCACGAGGTGGTCAATGGCCTCATGAAGATCGGCGAGGCGCGGCGCCCCAGGCTGGGCGTCATTCCGCTTGGCTCGGGGAACGACTACGCGCGCACGCTCGGCATGGCCGCCAACGCTCCCGAGAAGTCGCTGGGGCAGCTTCTCCAGGGCGTGATACGCCGCCTCGACCTTGGCATCGTGAACGGCACCTACTTCGACCAGACGCTCTCGTTTGGCGTCGACGCGGCCATCGCCCTCGACACGATGGAGCGCAGGCGGGCGAGCGGCGCCCATGGCACGCGACTCTTTGCCGCCTCGGGCGTCGACGTGGTGCTCCACCAGCTGAGCGCGTGGGACTTCACCGCCGCGCTCGACGGTCGCGAGGTTGCGGGCTCGTCGCTCATCTTCGCCGTGCAGGTGGGCCCCACCTATGGCGGCGGCTTTCGCATCTGCCCCGAGGCCGACGCCCGCGACGGTCTGCTCGACGTGTGCTACTCGCACGGCTCGCCCGGCAAGGCCGCGGCGCTCTCGATTCTTGCGCGGGCGCGGTTTGGCCGGCACACGACCTCGCGCTACCTCGACTTTGCCCAGGCCTCGCGCCTCGTGATCGACTTTGAGGGCGAGCCGCCGTGCCAGGCAGACGGCGAGCGCGTGGGCGGGTCTCACTTCGAGATTGGGTGCGTCCATCGCGCGCTCGAGGTCATCTGCCCCACGTGGCAGATGTAAGCGCTTGCTGACATTGCGCCGGCGGAGCTTGGCGCTTGGGGGGCGCGTGCGGGCGCCTGGCGGATGCGGCGCGATTCTGCGTGAGGCGAGGTGCGGAAGCACCCGTCTCGCGGCGTGCCCGCGCGTGCCGGTGCGGTGCAGGCATGCCCCGCCCGCCTCGCTTCTCCACATCTGCCGCATGCTTCCCTTAATTGCAATTGGGTTAAAGACCAGCGGCTTTAATGGATATGTTACGACAGTGCAACAGTGCGCCTCTTTTTCGGGGCCGTGTCGTTGCGCGGCGCTATTTTGTTAAAGGTTTTGGTACTGCGACCGCTTCCGTGGAGGCACGGGCGGCCATTCCCATGCGCTCATGCGCGCGAGAGGAGAATCCCATGACGTATACCGAGAGGGTCCTCGCCGAGCTTAAGGATCGCTATCCCGAGCAGACCGAGTTCATCCAGGCTGCCACCGAGATCCTGGGCACCCTACAGCCCGCGCTTGACGCGCACCCCGAGTACGAGCAGGCTTCGCTGCTCGAGCGCTTCGTCGAGCCCGAGCGTGTCATCATGTTCCGCGTCCCCTGGGTCGATGACTCCGGCAAGGTCCAGGTCAACCGTGGCTACCGCGTCGAGTTCAACTCGGCCATCGGACCCTACAAGGGCGGCCTGCGCTTCAACCCCACCGTCACCCTGGGCATGCTCAAGTTCCTCGGCCTCGAGCAGATCCTCAAGAACTCGCTGACCACGCTGCCGATGGGCGGCGGCAAGGGCGGCTCCGACTTTGACCCCAAGGGCAAGTCGAACAACGAGATCATGCACTTCTGCCAGTCGTTCATGACCGAGCTGTGCCGCCACATTGGTCCCAACACCGACGTTCCCGCCGGCGACCTGGGCGTTGGCGGCCGTGAGGTTGGCTACCTCTTTGGCCAGTACAAGCGCATCCGTGACGAGTGGACCGGCGTGCTTACCGGCAAGGGCCTTTCGTTTGGCGGCTCGCTTGCTCGCACCGAGGCCACCGGCTACGGCCTGGTGTACTTCGTGGACGAGTACCTCAAGAGCAACGGCGACTCCTTCGAGGGCAAGAACGTCGTCGTCCACGGCTCGGGCAACGTTGCCATCTACGCCATCCAGAAGGTTTCCCAGCTGGGCGGCAAGGTGCTCGCTGCTTCCGACACCCACGGCTGGGTCGAGGACCCCGAGGGCGTCGACTACCAGGTGCTCGAGCACATCTACAACAAGAAGCGCTCCGGCAACGACAAGGGCGTCTCCCTCGCCATGTACGTCGACGAACGTCCCGGTGCCACCTGGCACGCCGAGGACGGCCGCGGCGTCTGGCAGCTTCCCTGCGACATCGCGCTTCCGTGCGCCCGTGAGAACACCCTGCACCTCGAGGATGCCAAGGCCCTCGTCGCCAACGGCTGCAAGGTCGTGGGCGAGGGCGCCAACATGCCCACCACGATCGACGCCACGAACTACCTGCAGGAGAATGGCGTTGCCTTCATGCCCGGCAAGGCTGCCAACGCCGGTGGCGTGCTGGTCTCCGGCCTCGAGATGAGCCAGAACGCCGAGCACCTCTCCTGGACGTTCGACGAGGTCGACGGCAAGCTCGAGCAGCTCATGCGCGGCATGTTCCACAACGTGGACGACACCGCCCGCGAGTACGGCCACGAGGGCAACTTCGTCCTTGGCGCCAACATCGCCGGCTTCCTGAAGGTCGCCGACGCCATGATGGCCCAGGGCGTCTGCTAGCCAGCGGCCTGCCTTTGCCCACCCGAGTGGACCTTGGCCTCGTGCCAGGGTCCACTCTTTTGTTTTAAGCGCCTGTTGGGTTGTGCGGAGCGGCCGCAAAAAAGCGGCGGCCGCCGGAAGGCGACCGCCGCTGCAGCATCGTGGTGCGGGCGACAGGAATCGAACCTGCACGAAGTTTCCCCCACTGGAACCTAAATCCAGCGCGTCTACCAGTTCCGCCACGCCCGCGTGATGGTGGCGCCTCGCAACGGGCGCCGCGAGAGGGGAGCGCACCTGCGCCGCGTCCCTTCCGTCAATAGAAAAGAATGATACAGCATCTTGCGGCGCGTCACGGTCTCATCACGTAGTTTGGACGGCTTTGGTCGCGCTGGCACCCTCATACTGTTAAGATATTTCTGTTTGTGCATGCGGGTGCGCCCACGGGCAATCCCGCATAAGTTCGCCCGGGCCCGCGCGGCCCGCAGCGCAGGAACGATCCATCAGGAGGAACGTTGAAGATCACCGTCACCGCCGCCGAGCCCAAGGACAACAAGCTCGAGGCCACGCTCACCGTCGCCGCTGCCGATGTCGACGCTGCCATCAAGAAGGCCTACAAGGACATCGCCAACAAGTACCGCTTCCAGGGCTTCCGCAAGGGCAAGGCCCCGCGCCCCGTCATCGACGGCCTGGTTGGTAAGGACAACGTCCTGGCCGAGGCCTCCGAGGATGTGCTGAACGAGGCCACGCCGCTCATGCTCGACGAGCTCGACATCGTGCCCGTTGGCCAGCCCACCTACGGTGACGAGCCGGTCCTGGTCTCCGAGGGCTCCGACTACGTGGTTACCGCCACCATCTCGCTGCGCCCGGACTGCGAGCTCGAGAGCTATGACGCCCCCGAGATCAACATGCCGCCCGCCGAGGTCACCGAGGCCGAGGTTGCCGAGCAGCTCGAGACCCTCGTGAACTACCACGCCACCTACGAGGACGCCGGCGACGACTTCGCCGCCTCCGAGGGCGACATGCTCACCCTCGACATCGAGAACGTCGAGAACGGCGAGGACCTCGCCGGCACCGACCGCCCGTTCATGATCGGCTCCTCCACCGTGCCGGCTGCCTTCAACGACGCCATCAAGGGCATGAAGGTTGGCGAGACCAAGGACGTCGAGATCAGCATCGAGGGCGACGAGCCCAAGACCGTCAAGGTCAAGGTCACGCTCAAGAGCGCCAAGAAGCAGGTCGTCCCCGAGCTCGATGACGAGCTCGCCAAGAAGGGCTTTGGCTACGACACCGTCGACGCCCTCAAGGACGCCCTCAAGGAGGAGATCGCCGAGGACAAGAAGGCGCAGCTCCCCAACATCAAGGAGACCCGCGTCATTGAGAAGCTCGCTGAGTCCCTCAAGCTCGACGAGCTCCCCGAGGACTACGTCAAGCAGATCTTCGACGAGATCGCCCAGGACTTCCTCGGCCAGCTCCAGCGTCAGGGCCTCACCCTCGACGCCTGGCTGAGCGCCCGCCGCATCCAGATCAACGACTTCCTCGAGGACCTCAACGCCCAGGCCGCCGAGCGCGCCCGCCAGTCCCTGGCCCTCGACGCCCTCGCCAAGAAGCTTGGCCTCGAGGCCACCGAAGAGGACGTCCGCAAGGAGTTCGAGGATGCCGGCGTCAAGGACGTCGACGCCTCGATGAAGGAGTTCAAGGACGCCGGCCGCATGCCCGCCGTCCGCGAGACCGTCAAGCGCTCCAAGGCCGTCAACTGGCTCGTCGAGAACGCCAAGGTCACCGAGGTCGACGAGATCGCCGAGCGTCGTGCCGCCCGCGAGGCCGCCAAGGACGCCGAGTAGTCGAGCCGCCCGCTCGAGCGCGTCTGCGCCCAATTGGGTATAAACGCCGGGCGGGGGAGTGCCCCCGTCCGGCTTTTTTCTCACGTGACGCCGCACCTGCGGCGTCAGCACAGGCAAGGAGGACCGAATGTTCAGCCCGGTTCACAACATTCCGAACATCCCGTACGTCGTGGAGCAGACGCCGCGCGGCGAGCGCAGCTACGACATCTACAGCCGCCTGCTCAACGACCGCATCATCTTCCTGGGCGAGGAGGTCACGCGCGACTCGGCCAACCTCGTCATCGCGCAGCTGCTCCACCTCGAGGCCCAGGACCCCGACAAGGACATCATGCTCTACATCGACTCGCCGGGCGGCGACGTCTACGCGGGCTTTGGCATCATCGACACGATGAACTACATCAAGCCCGACGTCTCCACCATCTGCGTGGGCATGGCCGCCTCCATGGGTGCTGCCATCCTCGCCTGCGGCGCCAAGGGCAAGCGTATGTGCCTGCCCAACTCGATGGTGCTCATCCACCAGCCGAGCTCGGGCGTCCAGGGCCAGCAGACCGACATCCAGATCGTCGCCAACGAGACCGCCTGGATTCGCCAGCACCTCAACGAGATGCTCTCCGAAGTCACCGGCCAGCCCTTCGAGCGCATCAACCAGGACACTGAGCGCGACAACTACCTGCGCGCCGAGCAGGCCTGCGCCTACGGCCTGGTCGACAAGGTCATCAAGAGCCGCGCCGACGCCGCCAAGGAGGAGTAGCCCGTGCCTAGCTACCGCGACCCCGAGAACCCCGAGGGCGTCCGCTGCTCGTTCTGCGGCAAGAGTCGTGACCAGGTGCGCAAGCTCGTCAAGGGTCTCGACGGCGTCTACATCTGCGACGAGTGCATCGACGCCTGCGCTGGCATGGTCCACGACGCGGGCGACTACATCGACCCCTACGGCACGTCCGACGTCGAGGACGAGCAGCCCACGCTGCCCATCACGAACCTTCCCACGCCGCACGAGATCTACGAGGAGCTCTCGCAGTACGTCATGGGCCAGGAGGACGCTAAGCGTGCGATGAGCGTGGCCGTCTACAACCACTACCGCCGCGTGCTCTACGGCCTCGAGGACGAGCACTACGAGGACGACTACGAGCGTCTCGAGGCCAGTGCGCACGCCGCCGGCGCCGACTCCGTGATGGACCACGAGCAGGTCGAGCTCGCCAAGAGCAACATCTTGCTGCTGGGCCCCACGGGCACGGGCAAGACGCTGCTGGCCCAGACCCTCGCGCGCTTCCTCGAGGTGCCGTTCGCCATCGCCGACGCCACGACCCTCACTGAGGCCGGCTACGTGGGCGAGGACGTCGAGAACATCCTGCTCAAGCTCATCACTGCCGCCGACGGCGACGTCGAGCGCGCGCAGGTGGGCATCGTCTACATCGACGAGATCGACAAGATTGCCCGCAAGGCCGAGAACCTCTCGATCACGCGCGACGTGTCCGGCGAGGGCGTGCAGCAGTCGCTGCTCAAGATCCTCGAGGGCACCATCGCGAGCGTTCCGCCCCAGGGCGGCCGCAAGCACCCGCAGCAGGAGCTCATCAAGATCGACACGACGAACATCCTGTTCATCTGCGGCGGCGCCTTCGTGGGCCTCGACAAGATCGTGGCCGACCGCGTGGGCAAGAAGGGCATTGGCTTTGACTCCGAGCTCGCGACCAAGGTCACCGAGTCCGAGGACGAGCTCATGGGCGAGGTCACCCCGCAGGACCTGCACCGCTTTGGCATGATCCCCGAGTTCGTGGGCCGCATCCCGGTTATCTGCTCGACGCGCCAGCTCACCGAGGACGACCTCGTGCACATCCTCACCGAGCCGCGTAACGCCATCGTGAAGCAGTACCGCCGCATGTTCGAGCTCGAGGGCGTCGAGCTGGAGTTCGAGGATGACGCCCTGCGCGAGATGGCCCACCTGGCCCTCGAGCGCAAGACCGGTGCCCGCGGCCTGCGCGCCATTTGCGAGAAGACGCTGCAGCAGACGATGTTTGACGTCCCGAGCGACCTCACCATCTCGAAGGTCGTCGTGACCAAGGCCTCCGTGGACGGCGACGAGCAGCCCAGGCTCGTCCACACCCACAAGGCCGGCCACCGCGCAGAGTAGCGGGTGGACGCGTCGCTCCTGGTGGGGCAGGCCTCGACCGTCCTCACCGTTCCGGTTGTCATCGACTACGCGTCGGTGGTCGTCGGCGTCCTCACGGGGGCGCTGTTCGGCTGCCGGCGCAAACTCGACGTCGTGGGCGTCACGGTGGCGGGCTTTCTCACGGGCTTCGGCGGAGGCATCGTGCGAGACCTGCTGCTGGGCGCCCAGGACGTTTACTTCATGTCGCACCCCGACCTCATCTGGGTCTCGTTTGCGATCTGCCTGCTCACGTTCTACTTCCGCGGGATCTTCCTCGACCTCAACCGGTCGATCCTGCTTGCGGACACTCTGTCGGTGGCGCTCTTTGCGCTCGCCGGCTCGAGCAAGACGTTTGCCTTTGGGCTCGACCCGCTCTACGTGGTGATCATGGGCGTCATCACGGCGGTGGGCGGAGGGGCCCTGCGCGACTCGTTCACGGGCATCACGCCGGCCATCTTCCATGGGTCCAACTACTACGCGATGGCCTGCCTGGGAGGCTCGTGCGCGTTCGCGGCCCTTGCGTTCTCGGGGGTTAACCTTGTGGTCGCGGGCTTCGCGTGCGTGTTTGCCGTGCTCCTGCTGCGCTACCTGTCGATTCGCTTCGACTGGCGCACGCGCGAGGAGGCCGACTTCACGCCCCGTGTGGCCCAGGCCGCCCGCACGATGCGTCAGCGGCTGCGCACGCGCTCCCGCTCGCGCTCGAGGCGCCGCAGGTAGGCGCGCTTCCGCTGCGGATGAGTTGGGGCCGGCTGGGTCGCCCGCGTGGGCGCACTGCGGCTTGCGGGGTCCTGCGTACGGATGGGCTGCCGGCCCCGCGCATCTCTCGCACGACACAACATATGACGGGGACGTTGGCGTCCGGGCACTCCACTTGGCTGGATTGCCCGGACGCTTTTTGGTCGCGACAATAGAGGGCTGTGAACCAAAAGGTGAAAGGTCTTGCATGTCGGTCGATCTCAAAGCCATCAGTAAGAGAAACCTCGCCCGCGACCTTGGGCTCATTGCGGTGGGCTCGCTGTTGTTCGCGGTGGGCCTCAACTGCTTCATGGAACCCAATGGCCTGGCGCCCGGAGGCATCTCGGGCCTGGCCATCACCCTGCGCGCCGCGGTGCTCGCCCTGGGCGGCCCCAACCTGCCCGTGGGCATGCAGACCCTCGTGATGAACGCGCTGCTCATGATCGTGGCGGCGCGCGTGGGTGGGGCGAGCTACGTGCTGCGCTCGCTTGCGGGCATCGTTCTGTCGAGCGTGTTCATCGACCTTCTCGCGCCAGTGCTTCCGGTTCTGGCCTCCGACGACCTGCTGCTTGCGGCCCTGTGGGGAGGCGTGGTCTGCGGCGTGGGGCTGGGCATCGTGTTTCGCGCGGGCAGTAACACCGGCGGCACCGACATCATCTGCCAGATCCTCGCGCGCCACACGCCCATTCCCGTGGGCACGTGGGTCACGATCACCGACCTGATGGTCGTCGCCATCTCTGCCTCGGTCTTCTCGCTCGAGAACGCCATGTACGCCACCATCGCGATGTTTCTTATGGGTAAGGTCATCGACATGGTTATCGACGGCCCCAGCCGCGAGCGCGTGGCGTGGATCATCTCGCGCGAGCAGGAGGCCATCGCCCGCTCGATCCTCGACGACCTCGACCGCGGCTGCACCGAGGTGCTGGCTCGTGGCAAGTACACGGGCGAGAGCCGCCCGATGCTCTTTGTGATCCTGGGGCGCGAGGACGTGACGCCGCTCAAGACGATCGTGGCCGAGATCGACCCCGACGCCATCGTGGTCATCACCGAGGCGCACGAGGCCTTTGGCGAGGGCTTCCGCAAGATCGAGGGCGACCGCGGGCTGTAGCGCCTGCGTTCCGACGACCGAGCACCCACTTCTGCGTGCCGGCAGAGTCGAGCACCCACATTTACGTGCTAGCAGGCCGCTGAGCGCGTAAATGCGGGTGCTCGAATGATTGGGCGCGGTGGTGGCCTGAGCCTCGTGGCCTAGCTACTTCTGCCGCCTCGCTACTCGCTGGGCCAGACGAACTCGCTGCGCCCGGCCTCGCCGCCGTCGACGAGGAGGTTCTGCCCCGTCATGAACCGGTTCGTGACGCCTACGAAGTAGACCCACTCGGCAATCTCGGCGGGCGTGGCCCAGCGGCGCAGCGGCGTGAGGTCCATGATGCGGCCCCACATGCGCTCGTCGTCCATTACACAGCGGTTGAGCTCGGTGAGCACACCGCCGGGGTCGACGCTGTTGCAGATGGCCTGCGGGGCCAGGCGGTTCGCGACGTTCTTGGTGTAGGCGAGGATGCCGCCCTTCGAGGCCGCGTAGGCCGGAAACTCCGAGCCCGTGTGGCCGCTGGCAGACCCCACGTTCACCACCGAGCGGATGCGCGGCGCGGGCGTGGCGGCGAGGCCCTCGCCCACGAAGGCGTAGGCCTCGGTGACGTTCATCGTGCCGATGAGGTTCACCGCGATGTCGTCCGCAGAGCCCTGAACGCCGGCGTTGTTGACGATGAGCTCGGGATCGAGGTTGGCGGGCAGCTGGTTCTTCTCGGCAACGTTGGCGAGGAAGTGCTGGTAGTGCTCGTGCTCGATCGTCGAGGGCTGGATGTCGATGCCCCAGACGCGGTGCCCACGCTCAAGGAAGAGCCGCGCGCAGGCAAGGCCAATCCCCTGCGAGGTGCCGGTGATGAGGACGTCCACTAGGCCCGCGCCTCCCTCTCGCTGGCATGAGTCCTCACGTACTCCTCGCCCACGCCCTCGCGCTCCCAGGCGCTCGCGACCCTGAAGCCAACGGGGGAGAGGAGCACCTCGCAGGCGAGCTCGGCCAGGGCTCCGGTGACGGAGCAGGTGAGGACCTGCAGCCAGGACCAGCCAAAGAACACGTGGGAGACGACGATGGCAAAGACGAGGTTGTCGACGAGTTGTCCCACGCCTGTGCTCACGTAGCTGCGCAGGGCGAACGTGGCGAAGCTGCCGTTGTCGGTCAGGTGGCCAATGAACTGGTTCACGTGGGAGTTGACGAACGACGAGCAGAGCATTGCGAGCGAGCTGCCGAGCACGACGTACCACGAGCCGCCGATGGTGGCGTTGAGCGCGGCGTTGACCTCGAGCGAGCCCGTGTCGTAGTAGGCGCCCCACATGCCGGGGGCGAGGCTCACGAGCCAGAACAGGGCGCTGACGGCGAGGTTGATGCTAAGGGCGAGCAGCGACACCCTGACGGACGCCTTGGGCCCGAAGCGCTTGCAGATCATGTCCATGCACAGGAACGACACCCACGAGAGGGTGAAGCCGCAGTCGAGCGCGAGCCACGGGAGGCTGATGAGCTCCTTGTTCGCGAGCAGGTTCATTAGGATGACGCTCACCACGAAACAGGTGACGGTGGCAGACGGGATGCTGCGCAGCAGGACCTTGTAGTCCTCAAGGGTACGACGGAACATGTCTTCTCCTTTGGTTTTAGCTTGTAACGCGCTGGATATCGGAACCGAACAGCGCGGGCGCTCCTTGGCGGCGCCGGCGAACCATCATAGCGCAGGGCGGGAGTGCTAGGGAAGTGTGGACGGTGTGGGGCGAGCGCCGGCGCGGTTCGTGTGCCTACGACTCGCCTCCCTGGCATGGGCGGGTTGCTAGTCCTGCTCGGCCACGACGCGCTCCATCGCGGCGACGAAGCGGGCCACCTGCGGGGAGGGGTTGGGCGGGTAGCACAGAAAACATGGCACCTGGATGCCGCAGTCGAGCGGGATGCCCACAAAGCCGGGGTGCACCTCGGACCACGCGCCGCTCGTGAGCACGCCGTCGCCACGCTCCTCGGCCTCGTTGAACAGGGCAAAGTCAAAGCTGTCGGCCTCGATGACGCGTACGTCGCGGTCGATGGCGAGAAGGTCGCACAGCTGGTCGGTGGCGTCGTTGCCGTGGCGCAGGATGTGGATGCTCATGCCGTCGAGGTCGTCGAGCGTGAGGCGCTTGCGGTCTGCGAGCACGTGGGTGCGCGGCACGTCGATCTTGAAGGGTGTCGTGAACAGCGGCAGAAGGCGGCACGAGCCGCCCCAGCGAAACGTCGAGTAGCTCGACTGAACCACGTCGACCTCCTCGCCCAGGCGCGTCATGACGCTCGTGCGGGGGTCGTAGAGGTCTCCCACGGTCACGATCTCGAGGCGCAGGCCGCTCTCGCGCTGCTGCACGCTTGGCCACATCGAGAGGGTGTTGCGCCCCGGGCACATGAGCGACACGCCCAGGCGCACGGCCTCGCCGCCGCTGTCGACCTCGCGGGCGCGCCGCAGGGCCGCCTCGCTGCGGCGTATGATCTCGCGGGCGTCCTCGACGAGGCGGGCACCCGCCGGCGTGGTGCGCACGCCCGCGTGGGAGCGCTCGAACAGGGTCACGCCATGCTCGGCCTCGAAGCCAGAGACCTGCTTCACGAGCGCCGGGGTCGAGATGCACAGGCGCTCGGCCGCCCTCGAGAAGCTTCCCAGGCTTGCGGCGGCGACGATGGCGTCGAGTCTTCTGTCGTACACGAATGCCTCCCATAGTGCGATAAAAGCGCAGCTCACGAATGGTATAAACCTGTGGTTATCACAATTCTAACAATTGAGTAATTCACGCGCGAGGTTTGTCTCGGTAGCGTTTATCTCGTCTTTTGTATGGGCGGGACGCATGTCCCCGCCCGCGGGCGGGCCAGGGGGCTGGCGTACGCGCGGGTGCGAAAGAGGAGGAAACGTATGAACAACTGGCTTAACCTCGAGGGCGAGGTCTGCGCCGTCACCGGAGCGCTCGGTGGCATGGGCGTCGAGATCTGCCGCGAGTTCGCCCGCAACGGCGCGAACATCGTGCTGCTCGACCTCGACGAGGAGAAGGTCAAGGAGGCCGCCACGGCGCTGTCCGAGGAGTTTGGCGTCCACGCCGAGGGCTTCCGCATGAACGCCTGCAGCGAGGACGAGGTCCAGGCTGCCGTTGACGCCACGATCGCCGCCTTTGGCCGCGTCGACGTGCTCGTCAACACCGCCGGCATCCTGCGCTTCGCGCCGATGGAGGACCTGCCGCTGTCCGACTGGAACGACGTCATCAACGTCAACCTCACCGGCTACTTCATCACCTCGCAGCGTTTTGGCCGCGAGATGATCAAGGCCGGCCGTGGCCGCCTCGTGCACATCTCCACGGTCGCCAGCCACTCGCCCGAGACCTTCTCCGGCGTCTACAGCTCCACCAAGGCCGGCGTCAACATGCTCTCCAAGATGCTCGCCGTCGAGTGGGGCCCCTACGGCGTGCGCTCCAACTGCGTCGAGCCGTGCTTCGTGAAGACGCCGATGAGCGCAAGCTTCTACGCCGACCCCGAGGTCGAGAAGAGCCGCAGCCGACTCATCGCCACGCGCCGCATCGGTGAGGTGTCCGACATCGCCAACGCCGTCATGTTCCTGGCCTCCACCCGCTCCGACTTCACCACGGGCGACGCCATCAAGGTCGACGGCGGCTTCTCCAACATGATGGGCGACCTCACCGCCAAGCCCGGCGGCCGCCGCGCCTTCGCCGAGAACTACCTCAAGGGCCGCGGCGTTGACCTGTGGACCGACGAGGCCGGCGTCAAGACCCCGTCCGACCAGTAGGTTCTTTGCCCCTTGGGACGATATAGCCCGGAGCTTTATCGTCCCAAACCGCAGGAAACGTGGGACGAAATTGCTCCGGGCTAATTTGTCCCATCTTCGCTAACCAGATCAGAAAGGCTCGAATGGCTTCCGAGAACTCCAACAAGGGTCGTGGCGTCGTCCTCACCGCCGCCTGCGTCACCATGTTCTTCATCAGCTCCATCGCCCTGTACTCCGTCGTGAGCAAGAACCTGCTCGCCGTCTACCCCGACTGGTCGGGTGCCCTCACCTGGGCCTTCCCCGTCTTCCAGACGATTATGGCCGTCACCGGCATCTTCGCCGGCCGCATCTCCGACAAGATCGGCCCGCGCAACGTCGTCATTGCCGCCGCCGTCTGCTATGGCGTGGGCTGGTTTATGTCTGGCACCGTGACCGCCCCGTGGCAGTTCTACCTGTGGTTCTCCGTCGTCGCTGCCATCGGCAACGGCTTGGGCTACAACCCCGCCCTCACCACGGGCCAGAAGTGGTTTATCGACAAGAAGGGCCTCGCCTCCGGCATCACCCTGGCCGCCTCGACGGCTGGCCCCGCCGTGCTGTCGCCGGTGCTCGCCTCGCTGCTGATTCCCAGCCTGGGCATCTTTGGCGCCCTCAAGGCCCTGGGCGTCATCTTCTTCGTGACGATTCTCGTCTCGGCCCTGTTCCTCAAGGCCCCGAAGGCCGGTTGGCTGCCCGAGGGCTACGTTGCCCCCGCCGCCGGCGCCCACGCCGGCACCTTTGGTGACCTCACCCCCGGCGAGATGGTCAAGACCCCGCGCTTCTGGGTCCTCATCGTGACCTTCGCCTTCGCTGCCACCGCCGGCACCCTGCTCGTTGGCAAGGTTGCCTCGATCAGCGCCGTGCAGCTCTTCGACGACCCCAACTCCGCCGCCGCGGTGGCCCTGGGTGGCCTCGTCGTCACGGTGAACACCTGCGCGAACCTCGTTGGCCGTCTCTCCTTTGGCCAGATCATCGACAAGATCGGCGCCTACAAGTCCCTGCTCGTGAGCCTCGTCGTGACCATCGTGGCCCTCGTCATCATGTCGATGAGCTTCACGCAGGCCATATTCTTCGTGGCGCTCGCCCTGCTTGGCTTTAGCTTTGGCGCCCTGCTCGTCATCTATCCGCCGCTGACCGGTGGCGCCTTCGGCACCTCCAACCTGGGCGTCAACTACGGCATCATGTTCCTGGGCTACGCCGCATCCACCTGGATCAGCCAGCCCATCACCGCCGTGCTGTACCACGCCGAGGCCGGCAACGCCGCCTACCAGCAGTCCTTCTACGGCGCCATCGTCATCGCCGCCGTGGCCGTTGCCCTCACCGTCTACATGATGGTCTCCGACAGCAAGAAGAAGGCCCAGGCCTAGGGCTTGCCCCGTTCCATTCCGCGTGCCCGTGCTCGCACCTCCCGCTCGGGTATGCACGCACTCTCTCCCCGGTCGGCCGATAGCCCCTCGGCCGACCCCCGCAGGTAACCGGTGCCGCGGGCGCATGAACTCGCGGCACCGTACGATGCTTAAGGAGGCATCCATGTCCAATCCCGTTCGCATTGCCGTCATCGGCGCCGGTGCCATGGGCCGCAATCACATCCGCTTCGTGACCGAGGAGCCCGAGGCCGAGCTCGTCGCCATCGCCGATGCCTTCGAGGGCGCCCGCGCCGCTGCCGACGCCGCCGGCGTACCCTTCTTCACCGACCCCGCACAGATGATGGACGAGGTGAGCCCTGAGGCCGTCATCATCGCCACGCCCAACGGCCTGCATCTCTCCGTTGCCCGCGAAGCCATCAAGCGCAACATCGTCCCGCTGGTTGAGAAGCCCATCTCCGACAACCTCGAGGACGCCGAGGCCTTCGCCGCCGAGGCCGAGGCCGCCGGCGTACCCGTGCTCGTGGGCCAGCACCGTCGCCACAACCCGTTCGTCAACAAGGCCAAGCAGATCATCGAGAGCGGCGCGCTGGGCAAGCTCACCGTCTCCTCGTTCCACTACATGATCTACAAGAACGACGAGTACTTCGACGTCGAGTGGCGCCGCAAGAAGGGCGCCGGCCCCATCCTGGTGAACCTCGTCCACGACGTCGACCTGCTCCGCTACCTGCTGGGCGAGCCCGTTGCCATCCAGGGCATGCAGTCGAGCGCCGCCCGTGGCTTCGAGACCGAGGACTCCGCCGTTGTGAACGTGCGCTTCGCCGACGGCTCGCTCGCCTCGATGACCATCTCCGATGCCACGGCCAGCCCCTGGAACTGGGAGGCCACCGCTCGAGAGGACCCGCAGTACCGCCCGTTCGACGCCGACGCCTACTTCATCGGCGGTACCAAGGGTGCCCTGTCGCTGCCGCGTCTGCAGGTCATGAGCTATGACGGCGACTCCAGCTGGCACAAGCCGCTGCAGATGGAGCAGCCCGCCGTTGATCCGGCCCTGCCGCACAAGATGCAGCTCAAGCACTTCGTGCGCGTCGTCCGCGGCCAGGAGGCCCCCGTCGTGACGCCGGCCGACAACGTCAAGACGCTGCGCGCTCTCAACGCCGTGAAGCGCGCCGCCGAGACGGGCGAGCTCGTCGAGCTGTAGGGCTTTGACGTTGCGAGCTTGCGACCCATAGCATGCCGCCTGGGGCGGGAGGAACGTTTCCTCCCGCCCCTCTTTTGTGTGCGTCGATGGCTGGGGCGCTGCCAGATGTCTCAACCGCGGCTGTGGCTACGGCGAGTAATTTAACGGATAATTCCCATTTGGTTGGGCGGCGTGCCGTATACTGTGCATAAGCCAGTCTCAAGTATATGGGGGACGTCATGATTCCAGATGAGCTGATCGTTGTTTCGCAGTCGCTCCTCCTTACGATGACGCCGTGGCTGCTGCTTCTCATTCCTCTCTACTTTGTCGTGAGGAGTGCCGTGCGCTCGGGGGTCAGGCAGGCTCTGAAAGACGGCCCGTACAAGAAGGACTCCCCGAAGGACCCCGAGGACACGGGGGAGCGTCTGTAAGCCCGGCTGTCGTGCCAAGACACGCGCCGCGAGGCCAATTCCTACCTGGGAGCGGGGTGACAAAGGGTTCTGACCCCTTTGTCGCGGGCGTTGTGTAATTCGCGGATAACGGTGGAGGGGAAGAGGAACCTGTCATGAGGTTCTGCGCCCTTCTCGCGCTATTCTCGGACATAAAATAATGCAGCAAAACTGGGACAATAGGTCTCCGGGGACTATTGTCCCACTGTGCC
Organism: uncultured Parolsenella sp.; assembly: GCF_958346945.1. Lineage (NCBI taxonomy): Bacteria > Bacillati > Actinomycetota > Coriobacteriia > Coriobacteriales > Atopobiaceae > Parolsenella > uncultured Parolsenella sp. The sequence continues at coordinate 162,769 of NZ_CATVTL010000003.1, read as the reverse complement.
GTCTGGCGAATATGTTGTAGGCGTGCGGCTATAACGGCTCACTCATTGTTAGGCTTGCATACATTGGGTAAGCGCCGCGGGGAGGCAAGCTTGGCTCTCACGCTAGGGAGAGGAACGCATATGACCCAGGTTCAGGAACTGCCGCGTACGTTCGAGGAGTTCAACGAGCAGCGCAAGGCGAGCTTCATTCGCGTCAAGGACTTCAAGCAGGCGGGCAACCGCATCGTGGGCTACCTGTGCAGCTATACCCCACTCGAAATCATCGACGCGGCGGGCGCCTCGAGCGTGGCCCTCTGCGGTACGTCCGACGAGGTCATCCCCGAGGCCGAGCGCGTCCTTCCGGCCAACCTCTGCCCGCTCATTAAGTCGACGTATGGCTTTGCCTACTCGCAGAAATGCCCGTTCACGTACTTCTCCGACATGATCATTGGCGAGACCACCTGCGACGGCAAGAAGAAGATGTTTGAGCTGCTCGGCGAGCTCAAGCCCGTGCACGTGCTGCACCTGCCGCAGAGCCGCGAGCGCGCCTACGAGCGCGAGGGCTGGCGCGAGGAGTGCCGCCTGCTCAAGGAGCGCCTCGAGGAGCTCTACGGCATCACGATCACCGACGACGACCTGCGCGAGGCGGCCCGCCGCCGCAACCGCCTGCGCGCCGCCCAGCTCAAGATGTTTGAGCTGCAGGCCCAGCAGCCGTCCGTGATGGGCGGCGTCGAGCTCATGAGCACGATGTTTGCCGGCACCTTCAGCTTTGACCTCGAGAACTTCACCGCCCAGGTGGAGCAGAAGGCCGCAGACCGCCAGATTGCCTACGAGGCCGGTGAGCGCCCCGTCAGTGCGGGCGCCAAGCGCATCCTCATCACGGGCTGCCCGGTGGGCGGCGTCATCAACAAGATCGGCCGCACCATCGAGAACAACGGCGGCACCGTGGTCTGCATGGACGACTGCTCGGGCGAGCGCACCTGCCGCATGATGGTCGACGCTGAGGCCGACGACATCCTGGGCGCCATCGCCGACCGCTACCTCGACATCAACTGCTCGGTCATGACGCCCAACGACGGGCGCATGGACAACACCCTTGCCATGTGCGAGAAGTACCACGTCGACGGCGTGATCGAGAGCGTGCTGACGGCCTGCCACACCTTCAACGTCGAGAGCGCCAAGATGCAGAGCGCCGTCGAGGGCGCGGGCATCCCGTACATGAAGATCGAGACCGACTACAGCACGGGAGACCAAGGCCAGATCGACACGCGCATCGCCGCGTTCATCGAGACGCTGTAGGAGGCGCGCATGCGGGGCATTGGCGTAGACATTGGCTCGACGGCTACCAAGGTTGCCGTGATGGAGACGGGCGAGCTTGCGCAGACGCTGCTCATGCCCACGGGCTTCTCGTCGGTCGACGCGGCCGGGCGCGTGAGGGATGCGCTGGCCGAGAAGGGCGTCGACGTGGCGGCCGAGGACGTGCGCGTGGTGGCCACCGGCTACGGGCGCATCGCGGTGCCCTACGCCACCAAGGTCGTGACCGAGATCACCTGCCACGGCCTGGGCGCGGCGCACCTCTTTGGGACCGACGGCACCGTCATCGACGTGGGCGGCCAGGACACCAAGGTGATCCAGCTTGCGAACGGGCGCGTCACTAAGTTTGCGATGAACGACAAGTGTGCGGCCGGCACGGGGCGTTTCCTCGAGGTCATGGCAGACCGCCTAGGCATCGACCAGGTGGAGCTCGCGAGCCTGGCGCGCGCGGGCGAGGACGTCAAGATCTCGAGCATGTGCACGGTGTTTGCCGAGTCGGAGGTCATCAGCCTCGTGGGTCGCGGCGAGCCGCGCGAGAACATCGCCCACGGCATCATCGAGAGCGTGGTCTCGCGCGTGGCGTCGCTCGCGGGCCAGGGGTCGCACGCCCCCTACTTCCTCACGGGGGGACTCTGCGAGAACGACTACGTGGTGGAGCGTCTGGGAGCGCTTCTGGGCAGCGAGGTCACGACCTGCCCCGAGGCCCGCTACGCCGGGGCAATCGGCGCCGCGCTCAAGGCCTGCGAGCTGTAGGTTCTTCTCGGCAGCTTGAGACGTAAGAAGGCCGGGGTGGCCGCTCTTGTGCAAGCGGCCACCCCGGCCATTTTGAGTGGGACAGTTGCTCAGGCAGGTATTGTCCCAGCTAGTTCACGGAGACACCTCCGTCGACCTTGACGCAGGCGCCGGTCATGAACGAGGCCTCGTCGGAGGCGATGAACAGCACGACCGAGGCGAGCTCCTCGGGCTTGGCCTGACGGATGTCGGAGTCGAGGCCGGCCATGGCGCGACCCATGCCAAACTGGTTGATGCCGGAGCCTGCCATCATCGAGTCGGCGATCTCGGTCTCGACGCCGCCCGGGCAGACGGCGTTGCAGCGGATGCCGGAGTTGGCGTACATGTAGCCGGTGTTCTCGGTCATGCCAACGAGGGCGTGCTTGGAGGCCGTGTAGGCCACGCCGGCGCGAGCGCCGTTGGTGCCGCCGATGGAGGCGACGTTCACGATGCTGCCCTTCGTCTCCTGCTCGAGCATGACCTGGACGGCCTTGCGCATGGCGTACATCGGGCCCTTGACGTTGACGGCGAAGACCTGGTCCCAGCGCTCGTCGGCGATGTCGGCGATGGGCTCGAAGCCGTCCATGATGCCGGCGTTGTTGACGAGGATGTCGAGCTTGCCGGTCTGGGAGACGGCGAAGTCGACCATGCCCTCGTTGGCCTCGCGGCTCGAGACGTCGCCCACATAGGGCAGGACCCTGCCGGGAAGGCCGGCCTCGGCGACCTCGGCGGCGAGCTGCTCGAGGCGCTCGGCGCGGCGGGCAACGGCCACGACCGTGGCGCCCTCCTTGGCGAAGTCGTAGGCGATCTGGCGGCCCATGCCGGCGCTGGCACCGGTGACGACGACACTCTTACCCTCAAAGCGCATGACGAATCCCTTCTGTGGGGTCACGGACGCCCCTGTCCGCGACATTAATATGTTAAGTATCAAGAAATAGGAACGCCCGCCCATCCTGGGTTGGGTGGGCGGGCGCCTATGAGGGCTAAGCGGTTGTGCGTAGGCCGCTGGGACGATAAAGCTCCGGGCTATTTCGTCCCAAACTGAGACATTGACCTACGGGGTCGCCGCCCCGCCTGATGGCTACTGTCCCAACTTGTCGCGTGGAGCCTCCACGGTACCACGGTGTGGGGCCTGTCTCTTCTTATGTAAACGTGCTAGACTGGGCCGCGATCTAAAGGGGAGCTGGCGGCACGCCGGCTGAGAGGGGCCCATCCCGGTCCGACCCTTGACCTGATCTGGGTAATGCCAGCGTAGGGACCCCAAACGTGCGCGTATGAGGCTCCCGCCAATGGCGAGGGCCTTTTTGGTCCTCGCGGAAAGCGAGGTTTGCATGGAATGTAGCGTAGCCATCCAGGTGCTGCCGATGGACTCGGCCACCGACGAGGACACGATCCGCGTCGTCGATGCCGTGATCGCCAAGATCCAGGAGTACGACGTCAACCCCTACGTGGGCCCGTTCGAGACGGCCATCGAGGGTGATTACGACACCTGCATGGAGGTCCTGCGCCAGTGCCAGCTCACCGCCGTCGAGGCGGGGTGCGGCCAGGTCATGACCTACGCCAAGATCAACTATAAGCCGGGCGGGGCCGTGCTCTCGACCGAGAAGAAGGTTGGCAAGTACCACGAGCAGGAGCAGTAGGGCCATGGCTCGTCGCGCGCCCGCCCGCTGGGTTGCCCCCACCATCACGCTCGTGGCGCTTGTCGCCCTCTGGCAGCTCGTCTGCTCGGTGGGCCTCGTTCCCAGCTACCTGCTGCCCAGCCCGGTGCAGGTGGTCGAGGCCCTCGTGGCAGACCTGCCCCTGCTGCTGAGCCACTCGGTCACCACCATCGCCGAGGCCGTCATCGGCCTTGCCCTGGGCGTTGCCGTGGGCTTCGCGGTGGCGGTGCTGATGGACCGCTTCGAGGTGGTCTACCGGGCACTCGATCCCATCGTGACTGTCTCGCAGACGATCCCCACCGTGGCCATCGCGCCGCTGCTCGTGCTGTGGTTTGGCTACGGGCTCATGCCTAAGGTGCTGCTCGTGGTGCTGGGGACGTTCTTTCCCGTGACCGTTTCGCTCGCGAGCGGCTTCAGGAGCGTCGACCCCGACGCCATCGATCTCATGCGCTCGATGGGTGCCAGTCGCGCGCAGATATTTCGCTATGCCAAGCTGCCCGCCGCCATGGGGCAGTTCTTCGCGGGTCTGCGCATCAGCGCCACCTACGCGGTGGTGGGTGCCGTGGTCTCCGAGTGGCTCGGCGGCTTCGTGGGCCTGGGCGTCTACATGACGCGCGTGCGCAAGTCCTACTCGTACGACAAGATGTTCGCCGTGATCCTTATCATCTCGGCACTGTCGCTCGCGCTCATGGGCCTCGTTTCGGCCCTGCGCCGTGCGTGCATGCCGTGGGAGAGGGTAGAGAGGAAAGACCAGTAATGACTATGAACAAGCTCGTCTCGCGCCGCGGCTTCGTTGCCGGCGCTGCCGCCGTCTGCGCCGCCGGCCTTGCCGGATGTGGCGCCTCGGGTGCCGCCGCCCCCGCGACCGACGCCGCCTCCACCGACGCCGCCGCGACGTCGGGTGACCTCACCAAGCTCACCTTCGTGCTCGACTACACGCCCAACACCAACCACTCGGGCGTCTATGTGGCCATCGCCAAGGGCTACTACGCCGACGAGGGCCTCGAGGTCGAGGTCGTCCAGCCGCCCGAGGACGGCGCCGACGCCCTGGTGGGCACCGGCAAGGCCCAGGTTGGCATGAGCTACCAGGACGTCATGGCCAACTACCTTGGCTCCGATGACCAGCTGCCCGTGACGGCCATCGCCGCCACCATCCAGCACAACACCTCGGGCATCATGAGCCGCGCCGGCGACGGCATCACGCGCCCCAAGGGCATGGAGGGCAAGCGCTACGGCACCTGGGACCAGGACGTCGAGAAGGCCATCATCAAGAGCGTCGTCGAGACCGACGGCGGCGACTTCTCCAAGGTCGAGCTCGTGCCGAGCGGCGACGAGGTGAGCGGCCTCAAGGCCAACCAGTTCGACTGCGTGTGGGGCTACGAGGGCTGGGGCCTGCAGAACGCCAAGGTCCAGGACTACCCCTGCGACTACTTCTCGTTCCGCAGCATCGACTCAACGTTTGACTACTACACGCCAGTCGTCGTCGCGAACAACGACTTCCTCGCCCAGCAGCCCGAGGTGGCCCGCGCCTTCCTGCGCGCCACGAAGAAGGGCTACGAGTACTGCGTGACCAACCCCGACGACGCCGCCCAGATCCTGTGCGACGCCGCCCCCGAGACCGACGCCGAGCTCGCGAAGGCCAGCGCCGAGTACCTCGCCGACCAGTACACGGCCGACGCCTCGAGCTGGGGCATCATCGACCCGCAGCGCTGGGCCGCGTTCTACACCTGGATGAACGACAACCAGCTCACCCCCGTTGCGCTCGACGTCAACGGCGGCTTTAGCATGGACTACCTGGAGCAGTAGAGATGGATCTTCGAGACACGCAGAAGGTCGCCACGGCTGGCGCGGACGGCGCGGCCGGCGCTGCGGACGGACGCGAGCCCGCGCTCGTCGTGCGCGACCTGACCCTTGCCTGGACCGACGGCACCTCGCCCACGGTGGCCGACGTGTCGCTCGAGCTCGCGCCGGGCGAGATGGTGTGTCTCGTGGGGCGTTCGGGCTGTGGCAAGTCGACGCTGTTCCACGGCATGGCGGGCCTCACCGAGCCCGTCTCGGGCAGCGTGCTGCTGCATGGCGAGGACGTCACGGGCAAGCCGGGGCGCATCTCGTACATGCTGCAGAAGGACCTGCTGCTGCCCCAGCGCACGATCATCGACAACGTGTGCCTGCCTCTATTGGTTGCGGGCACGCCCAGGCGCGAGGCGCGCGCCAAGGCCGAGCCGCTCTTTGGGCGCTTTGGCCTCGAGGGTACGCAGGACAGCTACCCGGCCGAGCTCTCGGGCGGCATGCGCCAGCGTACGGCGCTCCTGCGCACCTACCTCATGGACAACGACGTGGTGCTCATGGACGAGCCGTTCAGCGCGCTCGACGCGCTTACGCGCCGCGACATGCGCGCGTGGTTCCTCTCGATGGTGAGCGACCTGGGCATCTCGTGCATGCTCGTGACCCACGACGTCGACGAGGCCGTGGAGATGGCCGACCGCATCCTGGTGATGAGCGGCGCCCCCAAGGAGGGGCGCCCGAGCAAGATCGTGGGCGAGGTCGATGTCGCCTGCGAGCGCGAGGGACGTGGCGAGTGGATGCTCACGCCCGAGTCGCTCGCGACGAAGCGCCGGGTGCTGGAGCTTCTGGGATAGCGCGTGGGGCGTGCTTCTCGGCAACGCGTACGTAAATGACGAGAGGGGCCTGCCTGGTCTGGCGGGTCCCTCTCGCTTTGTCTGTTGTGACCTTATCGGCCTTTTGCCCTACTCGATGTGGAAGTCTGCGGGGAAGTGGATGAGCCCCTGGTGGCGAATCTCGTCGCAGATGGCCAGGGCGTCGAGCGTGACGTCGGTGAAGCTCGAGGCGGCGCCGGTGGGGGCCATGCTCGCGCCCCACAGGGTGTCGATGCGCTCGCCGTTTACGAGGCTCACGAAGTCGCGCACCTCGTGGACCATGTTGTTGGCGCATGGCTCGATGGTGAGCCTCTCGGTGACGTTGCCGACGCTGTTGGTCGTGGTGGTCGCGGCACCGCGGATGGCCTGGCCGCGCACCATGACCTCGGCGGACTGGGGCACGCTCATCGCGTCGAGCGTGAGGGTGCCGAGGTCGCCCTCGATCTGGCAGGGGAGCAGGTCGGTCGAGATCTTTGAGTAGGCGATCTCGACGACGAGGCCGGGCGTGCCGGAGTGCCTGCCGTAGCTGCACAGGACCGAGCCCGCGCCGTCGATGACGCCACCTGTCGACTCGGTGCGGGCGTCCGAGATGAGCGTGGGGGCGGCGACGATGCGGTCGGGCGCGCCAAAGAGGGCCACCATGGGCTCGATGCAGTAGACGCCGAGGTCCATGAGGGCGCCCGAGGCCATCTTGGCGTCGAAGATGTTGGTGTGGCGGCCGGCCTTGACGTCGTCGTAGCGGCTCGAGTACTTGCCAAAGCGGAAAGTGGCGCGGCGCAGCTGGCCCAGCTTGGGCAGGGCCGCCCAGATCGTGGCCCAGGCCGGGTCGTGGACGGGGCGCATGGCCTCGAGTGCCAGGACGTGGTGGAGCTCGGCTGCGGCGTAGAGCGACTGGGCCTCGTAGCGGTTTGAGCAGAAGGGCTTCTCGACCAGGACGTGCTTGTCTCCGCGCACGCAGGCGAGGGCCTGCTTGTAGTGCAGGGCGTTGGGCGTGGCGATGTAGACGGCGTCGACGTCCTTGCAGTTGGCGAGCTGCTCGAGCGAGGTGAAGGGGCGCGAGCCGCCGTGCCTCTCGGTGAACTCGCGCGCGCTCACGGCGTTGCGCGAGAGCGTGCCCACGTACTCGATGCCCTCGACCTGGCCTACGGCGTTGATGAGGTCGTCGCTAATCATCGACGTGCCGATGGTCGCAAGTTTGATTGTGTCGCTCATGATGGCTCCCCTGGTCGTTATCCTTCCGAGTGCGATTCTATGGCCTGGGGGAGCCGTGGGCGTCGGCGTATTTGCGAGTGGTGGCTGCTAAATTATTTCTCGTAAATGGCTTGCGCGAGTGCGGGTGTATACGGTATAGTCTGTCTTCGCTGCGGCACGCCACGTGTGCGGCGGTCATGGAGTTGCCAGCTTAGCTCAGTTGGTAGAGCACCGCTCTCGTAAAGCGGGGGTCACCAGTTCAAGTCTGGTAGCTGGCTCCATCGAAATTCGCAGGTCAGGGGACATATCCTCTGGCCTGTTTTTTGTGTCGCGATCGTCTGTTTTTGCCCAGAGGGGTGAAATTTCACTCCGCGTCCATGTCCTCGCCTGTCGTTTCTTCTCGTCCTAAGCATTCTCTTGCGTGCCTATTGCGCCTTGTTTGTCCGTTCGCGTGCCCAACGCGACTAGATGGCGGCTCTGGAGGGTCGGTTTAGTCGCGTTGGGCACGCAATGCCGCTCGATTGTCGCGTTGGGCACGCAATCCTGCTCGATAGTCGCGTTGAGCACGCGAGGCAGCCCTGCGTGCTCGCGGCACACCCGCCATGCCCAGTGGTCCCCCCTAAACATCCTGCTAGAATAGGTCATCGTTGACCATGCGACCACGGGAGTGACTATGCCTCGTCCTGAGAGAATCGACTGCGTCCTGTTCGACTGCGATGGCGTGCTCATCGACTCCGAGCCCATCGCCGCCCGCCGCAACGTGGTGATCTTTGGCGAGCTGGGCATCCCCGCCACTTTTGAGGACTGCCTTACGATGTGCGGCCAGGACGGCAAGACCACAATCCCGGCCATCGGCGCCAAGTACGGCGCCGACGTCACGGCCGACGAGTTCGCCGCCAAGAAGACCGAGTGCATCGAGCGCGGCCTCATCGACAGGGTGAGCTACAACAACCCCGAGGCGGCCGCCCTGCCCGGCATTCACGATGTGCTCGCGCGCCTGCGAGCCGCCGGCGTGCGCTGCGGCCTCGTCTCCACCACGGTCTCGAGCCACATCCTCGTGGGCCTCGACCGCTTTGGCCTGGCCTCGTGCTTCGACTGCATCATCACCGGCGACATGGTCGAGCGCCACAAGCCCGACCCCATGCCCTATGCCACGGCCATGGAGTACCTGCACGTGGACCCCGCCCGCACCGTGGTGGTCGAGGACTCGCCAGCGGGCATTCGCTCGGGCCTCACCGCGGGCTGCTACGTGCTGGGCTTCACCGGCTCGGCCTACGTCAAGCAGGACGTAAGCGCCGCTAACGAGGTGCTGCTCAGCTATGCCGACTTTGACCTGGTGTAGCCCGTGAGCTCAAACGATTCCGCCAACAACTTCATGTTCGAGAAGAGTGCGGCCGAGAAGGGCGCGCCGGGTGCTGCCACCGCTCACGTGGCCGAGAAGGTCGTGGCCGAGAAGGGCGCCCGTGCGGGCCGCCTCGTCGACGCCCCCTGGTTCAACAAGCTCCTCATTGTTGCCTGCGCCCTTGCCTGGGGCTTCTCGTTCTTCGTGATGAAGGACGTCACGGCGCAGTTCCCGGTGTTCTGGCTTCTGCTCGTGCGCTTTGGCCTGTCGGCCCTGCTCATGCTCGCCTGTTTCTGGCGGCGCATCTGCGGCAACCTCTGCGCGCCGGTCGTGCGCACGGGCGTGCTCCTTGGCGTGTTCTACGGGCTTGCCTACGTGTTCCAGACGTACGGCATCGTCTACACCACGCCAGGCAAGAATGCGTTTCTCACTGGTGTGTACTGCGCGCTCGTGCCGCTGTGCGCGTGGGCCCTGGGGCAGGGCAGGCCGCGCCGCATGAGCGTGATCGCCGCGGTCGTAACGCTTGTGGGCGCGGGGTTCGTGGTGCTCGACCAGGGCCTGCCGCTGAACGTTGGCGACGGCCTCACGCTCGTGGGCTCGGTCTTCTATGCGCTCGAGATGGTGGTCGTGGCGCGCGAGGGACGCGACCGCGACGTCTGGGCGCTCACGTTCTGGCAGTTTGCGACCGTCGCCGTGATGATGGCGGCGGGTCACCTGCTGGTCGAGACGGCGCCCTCGGCCGCCTCGTTCACGGCGGGCAACGTCGTGGCGCTCGTGTTTCTTGCTGTGGTGTGCTCGTTTGGGTGCCTGGCGCTGCTCAACTACGCGCTTACCAAGGTTGACCCGGCGGCGGGCTCGCTGCTCTCGAGCCTCGAGAGCCCCAGCGGCGTGGCCTTCTCGGTGGCCTTTGGCTACGAGACGCTCACGCCGCGCCTGCTCGCGGGCTTCGCGCTCATCTTCCTTGGCATCGTCCTGTCCGAGGTGGGCGAGAAGCTCGTCCTCATGCTGCCCGGCCGCAGCCGCGGGTAGCGCTGCGTGGCGAGGCGTGGCCACCTCTCCCTTAACCACAGATTCCTAGGAATATGCGCTTAAGGCTGTCCGCTAAATATGGTTAACGTCATTTTCCTAGGAAAATGAGAAGAGAAACGCTGGGATGAGAAGAGAAACGCCGGGGGAGGTTGGGCGCCTTCCCCGGCGTTCTGCGTTCGGACGATGTACTGGGCTCGCGGGCGGCCGCGCGGTCGATGGCGCAGGCCCTCGTCCTGTGCTCCCGGAGTCCAGCGGAGACCATCGCCCCGGCTGCGCGGTCGATGGCGCAGGTCCTCGCCCTGTGCCCCTTGCGCGTTTCCGCACGTGACAAGCTCGAGAAGCTCGGTGGCGCGGGAGCCCCCGTTCTGCGTCCCTACGCCAAGCTGGTGGCGAGCTCCAGCAGCTCGGTGACGTCGGCGGCTTCGGTGGCCCAGGAGCACACGAAGCGGATGACGCGGTGGTCGTCGGGCAGCACGTAGAACGTCTCGCAGCCGCAGGCCTTCTCGAACGCCTGCTCCTGCGCCTTGCTTACGGCAACAAACACCTGGTTGGAGGTCGAGTTGCCGTAGAGCTCAAAGCCCCTCTCGACCAGGCCCTCGCGCAGCTGCTGTGCGCATTCGTTGGCATGCGCGGCCAACTGCCAGTAGAGCGCCTCCTCGCCGTCCTGCTCGGCAAAGGCGGCCTCGAACTGCGCACCCAGCAAAAAGCCTTTGGCGAGCAGGCCACAGCGCTCCTTCTGCAGGTAGGGGAAGGCCTCGCGCAGGCGCTCGGCCGCCGCTCCGTGGCCGCAGATCACGACGGCCTCGCCCATGAGCATGCCGTTCTTGGTGCCGCCGATGTAGAAGGCGTCGACCTTGCTCGCGATGTGGGCGAGCGTAAGGTCGTTGCCGGGCGCCGTGAGGGCGCTGCCCAGGCGCGCGCCGTCCAGGAAGATGCCCAGGTCGTGGCTGCGGGCCCAGTCGCAGATGGCGTCGAGGCGCTCGGCGCTCCAGACGCCGCCCAGCTCGGTGGTGTCGGTGATGTAGATGGCCGCGGGCCTCGTCATGTGGCGGCCCGTCGAGGTCTGCGTGCACCAGACGCGCTCGGCCGCCTCGGGCGTGAGGAAGCCGTCGGCGTCGTCGGTGGGCAGGGCGGTGCGGCCGCAGGCCATGAGGGCGCCCGTCTCGTGCACAACGATGTGGGCGTCGGGCGTGCAGATGACGCCCTCCCAGTCGCGCAGCATGCCGTTCAGGCAGATGACGTTGGCGCTCGTGCCGCCAATGCAGAACTCGACGGTGGCCTCGGGCGTGCCGCAGGCGGCGCGAATGAGCTCGCGGGCGTGGTCGCAGTGCTCGTCGCCCTCGGTGTAGCCAACGTTTTGGTGGCTGCCGGCGGCCACGAGGGCCTCCATGATCTGGGGCGCGGCGCCCTCGGAATAGTCGTTGCGGAACAGGTGCATGGCGTCTCCTCACTGTTTGGCTTGGGCGGTAGCTATGATAGCGCGCCCGCGCCCGGCGACGCGCCCGTCCGTGGCGGCGTCAAGGCCGTGGAAGCGCCCGTCTGTGTTCCCACCAAAGCCTCGTACGCGCCCGCCTATGCCTCCGCCAAAGCCGCGGACATGTCGCCCGCCCCCGTGCTGCGGCGCCCGCCCCCGCGCGGTATACTCAACAGGTTAAACCGCGACTGAGAGGGACGTGCAATCATGGCTAACAAGGCGGAAGGCACCGAGGACCTGTACGGCGCGCGCATGCGTGCCTGGGAGCGCATGCAGGCCGTTGCGCGGCAGACGTTTGCGCCGTACGGTTTTGCGGCCATCGAGACGCCGGCGATGGAGCAGGTCTCCACGTTCGTGCACGGTATCGGCGAGTCGACCGACGTGGTGCGCAAGGAGATGTTCCGCGTCTTCTCAGGCGCCCTGCTCGATCGCGTCTTCGCGGCCGGCAACGACGCCGGCCTCAAGCCCAAGCAGCGCCTCGCCATGCGCCCGGAGGGCACGGCTGGCGTGGTGCGCGCCGCCGTCGAGAACAACTTCGTGCCGCAGGGCGGCGCCCCGGTGAAGCTGTGGTACGCGGAGCCGATGTTCCGCGGCGAGCGCCCGCAGAAGGGTCGCCTGCGCCAGTTCCACCAGGTGGGCATCGAGTGGCTGGGCGCGCCCGACCCCGCGGCTGATGCCGAGTGCATCATCATCCTCATGGACTTCTACCGCGCGCTGGGCATCGACCCCTCTCACCTGCACCTCGCCATCAACTCGATGGGCGACGCCGCGTGCCGCCCGGCCTATCGTGAGAAGGTGCGCTCCTTCATCCTCGACCACGCCGACGAGATGTGCGACGAGTGCCGCGAACGCGCGGAGATAAACCCCCTGCGCGCCTTCGACTGCAAGAACGACCACTGCCGCGAGGTCATGGCCGCAGCCCCGCTGGCCCATGAGAACCTATGCGAGGAGTGTGCCACCCACTACGAGCAGGTGAAGCGCTACCTCGACGAGGCGGGCATCGCCTACGAGGAGGACCCGACGCTCGTGCGCGGCCTGGACTACTACACGCGCACCGTCTTCGAGGTCGACTACACGCCCGACCCAGCGATTGGCGCCATTGGCGGCGGCGGCCGCTACGACGGCCTGATGGAGCTCGAGGGCGGCAAGCCCACTCCGGGCATCGGCTTTGCCGTGGGCTTCGAGCGCGTTATGCTGGCCCTCGAGGCCGAAGGTGTGAACCTGGGCGGAGGCGAGCCGGGCTGCGTCTACGTGGCCGGCACCGAGGCCGACCTGCGCCCCGCCGTCTTCACGGCCACGCTGGCGCTGCGCCGCGCCGGCATCCGCACCGAGGCCGACTACCAGGGCCGCTCGCTCAAGGCCCAGTTCAAGCAGGCCGACAAGCACGGCGCCGTCCTGTGTGTGGTGCTGGGCCCCGAGGAGGTCGAGGCCGGCACCGCGACCATCCGCGACATGAAGACCCACGAGCAGGTGAGCGTGCCCGCCGCCGAGCTCGCTGAGCGTGTGGCCGAGCGCCTCGCCCAGGCCTAAGCCTCGTGAGCTCGCAAGATAAGACCAACGGGGGAGTCGGCGTCGCGCTTGCGGCGCCGGCCCTCATCTATGAGGACGAGTGGCTGCTCGCGGCCGACAAGCCCGCCGGCGTCATCGTGCATGGTGACGGCACAGGTACCGCCACGCTCACCGACGCCGTGCGCGCCCACCTCCTGGACGAGGGGCGCGAGGAGGCCGCCGCGCAGCTCCAGGCCGTGCAGCGCCTCGACGCCGACACGACGGGCCTCGTGCTGTTCTCGCTCTCCAAGGAGGCGCAGCCCAGGCTTGACGCCCTCGTGGCGAAGCACGACGGCATCGAGAAGCGCTATCTCGCCATCGTGCGCGGGGAGGTATCGCCCACGCTCACCCGCATCGACACCGCTCTTGCCCGCGACCGCCATGACGCACGTCGCATGCGCGTCGACGCCCGCGGCAAGCCCTCGCTCACGCTCGTGCGCCCGCTCGACGTCGCGGGTCCGCGTCGCGCCCGCGTGAGCCTGGTCGAGCTCACGCTCAGGACCGGGCGCAAGCACCAGATCCGCGTGCACCTCGCAAGCCGCGGCTATCCCATCCTGGGAGACGCTCTCTACGGCGTGCCGGCAGACCGCTCCGGTCGCGCCCCGCTCATGCTCCACGCCGCCTCCGAGGCGCTCACGCATCCCGTCACGGGCAAGCGTCTTGAGCTTGCCGTTCCGTATCCCGAACGATTTGCCCCTTATTTTTCGAGGTAACGGGCCTTTTCGTGTGGAATGGGCGAGAAGCGCAAATGAGGGACACCCCAGCGCGCATCCGCCCAAGTTGACTGCTAATATATGGTCGTTTGACTGAGGCGCGCCTGGGGAGGCGCGTGACTACGTCTGCGCGGGCGCGCATGGGGATGCGTGGCCGCGCCGGGCCAAGCGGGGCCCAAAACTGGAGGAGAGGACTTTCATGGCTGGAACTATGCGTGGCGTCTACACCAACCTAACCGACATCCGACGCAGGGTGTTCACCGAGGTCGCCAAGGTGGCCTACGGCTCTGCCAAGGATCTGGCGACGACCGAGGACCCCGTTCCCGAGGCGGTCCACGAGCTGCGCCAGCTGCCCTACAAGCTCATTCCCGGCAACGTCGCAACCTACCGCGAGTCGGTCTTCCTCGAGCGTGCCATCGTCCAGGAGCGCATCCGCCTGGCGATGGGCCTGCCGCTGCAGGACCTCGACCGCCCGGAGACGGTCTCCGACGGCATCAAGAAGGCCGCCGTGTCGGAGACCTATTACGAGCCGCCGCTGGTCAACGTCATCAAGTTTGCCTGCAACGCCTGCGAGGACAATGTCTACCGCGTGATGCCCAACGCCTGCCAGGGCTGCCTGGCGCACCCCTGCCGAGAGATCTGCCCCAAGGGCGCCATCTCGTTCAAGGACAAGAAGGCGTTCATCGACCACGACAAGTGCATCAAGTGCGGCCGCTGCGCCAACGTGTGCCCCTACCACGCCATTCACCACCACGTGCGCCCCTGCGCCGACGCGTGCGGCATGCACGCGATTGGCTCTGACGAGCACGGCCGCGCAGAGATCGACTACGAGAAGTGCGTGAGCTGCGGCCAGTGCCTCGTGAACTGCCCGTTTGGCGCCATCGCCGACAAGAGCCAGATCTTCCAGACGATCATGGCCATCAACGCGGGTGACGAGGTCATCGCCGAGGTGGCGCCCGCCTTCGTGGGCCAGTTTGGCGGCAAGGGCAACGTGGACAAGCTGCGCGAGGCCTTCAAGGAGCTGGGATTTGCCGGCATGGAGGAGGTGGCCCTGGGCGCCGACCTGTGCACGGTCGAGGAGGCTGAGGACTTCCTCGAGGAGGTTCCCGAGAAGATCCCGTTCATGGGCACCTCGTGCTGCCCGGCCTGGTCGGTCATGGCCAAGAAGGAGTTCCCCGAGCACGCGGACTGCATCTCGATGGCCCTCACGCCCATGACGCTCACCGCCCGCCTTATCCGCAGGCAGCACCCCAACGCCAAGATCGTCTTCGTGGGGCCCTGCTCGGCCAAGAAGCTCGAGGCCATGCGCAAGAGCGTCAAGAGCGAGGTCGACTTCGTGCTGACCTTCGAGGAGATGGCCGGCATGATGGAGGCCAAGGGCATCGACTACGCGAGCCTCGCCGGCGAGGGCGGGGACTTTGAGGTCGCGAGCGCCGACGGACGCGGCTTTGCCGTTGCCGGTGGCGTGGCCAACGCCGTGGTCAACGCGATTCACCGCCGCTACCCCGACCGCGAGGTCAAGGTCGCGAACGCCGAGGGCCTCGAGGACTGCCGCAAGCTGATGAAGCTCGCCACCAAGGGCAAGTACAACGGCTACCTCATCGAGGGCATGGCCTGCCCGGGCGGCTGCGTGGCCGGCGCCGGCACCCTCCAGTCGATCGCCAAGTCCTCCGGCGCGGTGAAGATGTACGCCAGGAAGAGCACGCGCAAGAACGCCACCGAGAACGCCTACCGCATGCTCATCCCCGAGCTCGAGCGCCCCGAGGACGGTGCTCACGAGCTCGAACAGGTTGCCGAGACCGACGAGGCGCAGAAGCCCAAGGCGTAAACATCTAGCTGGGGTTTATTGCTCGAGAAGCAAGCGCGAGGGCCGCGGGCGTCACGTGACGCTCGCGGCCCTCTTCTCTGTTGCGGGCTGTTTTGTTTGCGAGGGGCTGTCGGCGCCCGCGACGGCTCGGTGGCTTGCGGGCCCGCCGCTCTTCTCGGCTCCGCCATCCCTCTCGCACTTGTCGCCGGGCGGGTCGCGGAGATGCGCCGCTAGGCCTGGTCGAGCGCCTGGGCGATGTCGGCGACGAGGTCCTCGGTGCCCTCGAGGCCGCAGCTCATGCGCACCATCGCGGGGGAGATGCCGGCGGCCACGAGCTCCTCGTCGGTCATCTGACGATGGGTCGAGCTCGCGGGGTGCAGGCAGCAGGTGCGCGCGTCTGCCACGTGGGTCTCGATCGCGGCGATGTTGAGGGCGGCCATGAAGCGTTCGGCAGCCTCGCGGCCGCCGGCCAGCTCGAACGACACGACGCCGCACGAGCCGTTGGGCAGGTACTTCTGCGCGAGCTCGTGGTAGGGGTCGCCGGCCAGGCTCGGGTAGCGCACGCCCGAGACCTTAGGGCTGCCAGCGAGGAACTCGGCCACGGCGGTGCCGTTCTTGCAATGCTGCGGCATGCGCACGTGCAGGCTCTCGAGGCCAAGGTTCAGGATGAAGGCGTTCTGCGGGCTCTGAATCGAGCCAAAGTCGCGCATGAGCTGCGACGTTGCCTTGGTGATGAAGGCGCCCTCACGGCCGAACTTCTCGGCGTAGACGATGCCGTGGTAGGACTCGTCGGGGGTGGTGAGGCCGGGGAACTTGTCGGCGTGGGCCATCCAGTCGAAATTGCCCGAGTCGACGATGGCGCCGCCGACGCCCGCGCCGTGGCCGTCCATGTACTTGGTGGTGGAGTGGGTCACGATGTCGGCGCCCCACTCGATGGGGCGACAGTTGACTGGCGTGGGGAAGGTGTTGTCGACGATGAGGGGCACGCCGTGGGCGTGGGCGGCCGCGGCGAAGCGCTCGATGTCGAGGACCGCGAGGGCGGGGTTGGCGATCGTCTCGCCAAAGACGGCGCGCGTGTTGGGACGGAAGGCCGCCTCGAGCTCCTCCTCGGTGCAGTCGGGCGCGACGAAGGTGCTTTCGATGCCCATCTTGGCCATGGTGTGGGCGATGAGGTTGAACGAGCCGCCATAGATGGCCGAGCTCGCGACGATGTGGCTGCCCGCCTCGCAGATGTTGAACAGGGCAAAGAAGTTCGCGGCCTGGCCCGAGCTCGTGAGCATGCCGGCCGTGCCGCCCTCGAGCTCGGCGATCTTGGCGGCCACGTGGTCGTTCGTGGGGTTCTGCAGGCGCGTGTAGAAGTAGCCCGAGTCCTCGAGGTCGAAGAGGCGACCCATCTGCTCGGAGGTGTCGTACTTGAAGGTGGTGCTCTGGATGATGGGGACCTGGCGCGGTTCGCCGTTGCCGGGACGGTAGCCGCCCTGGACGCAGGTGGTGTCGATGGACATGGGTAACCTCCGTGTGCGGGTTTAGTTGCGCTTCTTATCGTATGCCTAAAACCCTATGGAGATTGGGAATTACTTGCGAGGGGGAGAAGTGCGCTGAAATAAGCGAGCGACCGCCTTTGTGCGAAGGCGTCCGTTCTGTGGGCTAGGCCCAAGCGCTGCTTTCAAACAGGAGGGCATGAAACCCTTCGTTCGCACTCAGTACAGCTCAAGGTGTTCCCCATGATCTGCGAGCTTGCCGGGGGAGCCGGGACGAAGGGCTCTTGACCTCGGCCCGGAGTTCTAGCCGCGAATCGCGTGGGCAAGCTCGTCTGCCGTAGAGGCAATCGTGGCGGCGCCGGCAGCGCGCAGCTGCTCGAGGGTCCTGAAGCCCCAGCTCACGGCTATGCAGGGAAGGCCTGCGTTCGCGGCGGTCGCCACGTCGACCTCGGAATCGCCCACGTAGACGGCGCGCCCGGCCGCAGCATCCGCCTGGGCTGCGGCGCCCAGGCGGGTGAGCGCCGTGTCGACCATGATGCGGTTGGGCTTCTTGGGCACCGTGTCGCTCGAGCCCATTGCCACGTCAAAGACGCCGGGGTAGTAGCTGTCCATGAGCTCGCGCACCGCGTAGTTGGACTTGTTGGAGACCACGGCGACGCGTCTGCCCTCGTCGCGAAGGCGCGCGGCGAGCTCGACCATGCCGGGGTAGGGGTGGGTGTGGTCGTTCTTGTGGGCGGCGTAGTAGTGGTCAAACGCGCTGATGACACGGGTTGTGAGCTCGGGCGATGCACTGGCGGGCAGGGAGCGCTCGATGAGCTTGGCGCGCCCGTTGCCCACGCGCGCCTGGGTCTGCGCGAGCGTCGCGGGCGCCAGGCCGCAGGCGTCAAGCGCGTGCGCCAGCGCCAGATGCAGGTCCTCGATGGTGTTCAGCAGCGTTCCGTCGAGGTCGAAAATCACGGTGGCGTAGCCGGTTGTCCCAAGCTTGGTGTCTGACACGGATGCTCCTTACGGTTGTCTGCGAACCCAGATTATGGCGCGAATGCGCGCTGATGTCCCGCGTCATGGCCACCCATCGACCCAATGGATGCGCTCGCGGGCTGGTGCTTGCGGACGCACATCAATTGCGTTCCACGCGGGTTACGGCGGGTACCTCCCTCCTTTCAGCTGCTATCATGGAAAGGAAACATGCGCGGGTGCACAGGGCTTGTGCATCCGCGTGCATGAGAGCCTGAGGAGGTACCTTTGTCAGCAAACAACACCAGCTCCGGGCGCGACAAGCAGCGCTACGAGGCACAGGCGGCCGCGGCGCGTACGTTTGCCGAGGTAGACCTGCCCGAGAGCCTGCGCGACAACCTCGAGCTGTTCCTGCGCCTCCTGCGCGAGGTGCTCACCGAGTACTCGCCCGAGCTCCGCGCAACGTTTGACGAACTGCTCTCCGACCTCATCGCCGCCGACGAGCGCGGCGTCGTGAGCGCCACCGGCGCCTCCGAGGAGGACGAGAACTTCCGTCACGCCTACGAGCTCATGCGTGGTCTCACCGTCGAGCAGCAGACCATGGTCACCCGCGCCCTCACCGCCTACTTCCACCTCGCGAACCTCTCCGAGGAGAACTTCCGCGTGCAGACCCTGCACGAGCGCGAGCGCGAGGTGTCGCTTGACTCCGAGACCGACGAGAGCAACGCCCTCGCCGTGGCCTACCACCAGCTCATCGAGGAGGCCGGCCCCGAGCGCGCCTACGAGCTGCTGAACCGCCTCGAGTTTCACCCGGTCTTCACCGCGCACCCCACCGAGGCGCGCCGCAAGGCCGTCGAGGGCAAGATCCGCCGCATCGCCCGCCTGCTCGAGGACCACCCGCGCCTGGGCGGCTCCGACCTTGCGGAGAACGAACGCCACATGCTCCAGGAGATCGATGCGCTGCTGCGCACGAGTCCCATCGCCCTCAAGAAGCCCACGCCGGTCGAAGAGGCCGACACGATTATCGACATCTTCGACAACACGCTGTTTGACATGGTGCCGCAGGTCTACCGCCGCTTCGACGACTGGGTGCTGGGCGACGACGCCGGCTGCGTGGCCCCGGTGTGCCCGGCCTTCTTCCACCCCGGTTCCTGGATTGGCTCCGACCGCGACGGCAACCCCAACGTCACGGCCAAGGTGAGCCGTCAGGTGGCGGCCAAGTTCTTCACCCACATGGTGGCGACCCTCGAGGACAAGTGCCGCCGCATCGGCCGCAACCTCACGCTCGACGCCGAGCACTCCAAGCCCTCGCCCGAGCTCGTCAACCTGTGGAACCACCAGGTCGAGATGAGCGAGGTGCTCACCGCCCGCGCCCAGCTCATCAGCGAGTCTGAGCCGCATCGCGCCGTCATGCTCGTCATGGCGGATCGCCTGAAGGCCACGATCGCGCGTAACTCCGATACGATGTACCACTCCTGCGACGAGTTCCTGTCCGACCTGCGCATCGTGCAGCGCTCGCTTGCCCAGAGCAACGCCTGCCGCGCCGCCTACGGCCCCGTCCAGACCCTCATTTGGCAGACGGAGACCTTTGGCTTTCACATGGTCGAGATGGAGTTCCGTCAGCACTCGATCGTGCACAGTCGCGCGCTGGCAGACATCCACAAGCACGGCCGCAACGGCGAGCGCGGGCCGCTCGACCCGATGACCCGCGAGGTGCTCGACACCTTCCGCGCCCTCGGCTCGATCCAGAAGCGCTACGGCGCCAAGATGGCCCGTCGCTATATCATCTCGTTCACCAAGAGCGCCCAGAACGTGGCCGACGTCTACGAGCTCAACCGCCTGGCCTTCGCCCACGCCGAGGACGTGCCCACGATTGACGTCATCCCGCTGTTCGAGCAGCTCGAGGACCTCGAGAACTGCGTCGACGTGCTCGACGACATGCTCGAGCTGCCCGACGTCCAGCGCCGCCTGTCCGAGACGGGCCGCAAGATGGAGGTCATGCTCGGCTACTCCGACTCATCGAAGGACGCCGGCCCCACCACGGCCACGCTCGCCCTGCACTCCGCCCAGGAGCGCATCGCCCAGTGGGCTCGCCGCAACCAAATCGACCTTGTGCTCATGCACGGCCGCGGCGGCGCCGTGGGCCGCGGCGGCGGCCCGGCCAACCGTGCCGTGCTGGCGCAGCCCGCGGGCTCGGTCAACTGCTTCTTCAAGCTCACCGAGCAGGGCGAGGTCATCTTTGCCCGATACGGTAACCCGGTCCTGGCCCAGCGCCATATCGAGAGCGTCGCGGGCGCCACGCTGCTGCAGAGCGCTCCCTCGGTCGAGAAGACCAACACCGAGATGACCGAGAAGTACGCCGACATGGCCGCCAAGCTCTACGACGCGAGCCACGACCACTTCGTCGAGCTGCTCAACACGTCCGACTTCACGCCGTGGTTCTCGACCGTGACGCCGCTCGTCGAGATCGGCCTGCTCCCCATTGGCTCCCGCCCGGCCAAGCGTGGCCTGGGCGCAAAGTCGCTCGACGACCTGCGCACCATTCCGTGGGTCTTCAGCTGGAGCCAGGCGCGCATCAACCTGGCCGCGTGGTACGGCCTGGGCTATGCCTGCGAGAAGCTTGGCGACCTCGACCTGCTGCGTGCCGCCTACAGGGAGTGGCCGCTGTTCACGACGTTCATCGACAACATCGAGATGTCGATCGCCAAGACCGACGGCCGCATCGCCCGCCACTACTTGGCCCTGGGCGACCGCGACGACCTCGCCAAGATGGTCCTCGACGAGATGGCCCTCACGCGCAAGTGGACGCTGGCCATCGTGGGAGACGAGTGGCCGCTGCAACACCGCCGCGTGCTTGGCCAGGCCATCCGCGTGCGCAACCCCTACGTTGACGCCCTGTCGATCTCCCAGGTGCGCGCCCTCACGGCCCTGCGCGAGCACGAGGCCGAGCTCACGGCCAAGGAGCGCGAGCGCTACATCTCGCTGATCCTCTCCGCCGTCGCCGGTGTCTCCGCGGGCCTGCAGAACACGGGGTGATGCCCCGCGCATCTGCGCCCCACCCATGGCATTGCCAAGCCCGTCTCGCCCTGCGCGAGGCGGGCTTTTTGTGTGGTCGGGGTGGGTGGTGTTGAGCCTCGACACAATCCGGGTGAGCGGGGTAAATCCGCTCGGGCGAGACGCGACCGATTGCACGACCTGCCTGGCTCTAATGGTCCAGCGACTCGTCGTGCCACAGCACACGCTCGTCGATGTACTCGAGCAGGTGCGGGATGCGGCAGCGCCGCGCCGCCCACCATCGCGGGGATGATGAGCCACTTGCCGCGGCGCTCGGTGTCGGGTACGGGCTCCATGTCCTGGTCTGCGATGACGGTGCCTCTGGGCTGGAGCTCGCCGGTGCTGTTGCGAGGGATGGGAGCGGCCCCGCAACTTGTAAGGGTTTTGCCCC
Organism: uncultured Parolsenella sp.; assembly: GCF_958346945.1. Lineage (NCBI taxonomy): Bacteria > Bacillati > Actinomycetota > Coriobacteriia > Coriobacteriales > Atopobiaceae > Parolsenella > uncultured Parolsenella sp. The sequence goes on along the minus strand of NZ_CATVTL010000003.1, from coordinate 141,406 downwards.
GCTCCTACCTTCTGGCGATGTGACGTGGGGAAACGTCCGTCTCTCCCGTACACTGTGAACAATTATGTAAATTGGTTTAGGCCGGGGTTCACGCGGGGTTACGTGGCCTCTGGCCAAAAGGGGAGGAACATGGACCAGACACCTACGCCCGCCGACGAGCGGGCCGTGCGCGTCATCGAGGTGAAGCAGAGCGTGTTCGCGGCCAACGACCGCGCGGCCGACGGCCTGCGCGAGCGTCTGCGGCAGCGCGGCACCTTCCTGCTCAACCTCATGAGCAGCCCGGGCTCGGGCAAGACCACCACGCTGCGCCGCACCGTCGAAGTGCTCGCGGGCAAGTTCACGATGGGCGTCATGGAGGCAGACATCGACTCGGACGTCGACGCCCGCACCATGGCAGACGCGGGCGTCATCGCCGTGCAGCTACACACGGGCGGCATGTGCCACCTCGACGCCGGCATGTGCGCGGCCGGCCTCGCCGAGCTCGACGCCGCTGCCGCCGAGGCGGGCGTCGATGCCATCGACCTCGCGGTTCTCGAGAACGTGGGCAACCTCGTGTGCCCCGCCGAGTTTGACACCGGCGCCTCCGTCAACGTTGCCATCCTCTCGGTGCCCGAGGGTCACGACAAGCCTCTCAAGTACCCGCTCATGTTCGAGGTCTGCGACGTGGTGCTTGTGAACAAGATTGACGTGGCGCCCTACTTCGATTTCGACATGGACGCCCTCGAGGCAAACGTCCACCTGCGCAACCCCAAGGCCAAGATCTTTGCGATGAGCGCCAAGACCGGCGAGGGCGTCGAGGCCTGGACCGGCTGGCTTGCCGAGGCTGTGGCCTCCTGGAAGGCCGGCACCTTCTCCAAGGACGCCCCCGCCAACGAGGACGCCCCGCACTACCCAAGCGTCTAGCGAACGAATCGCGAAGAAGCGTGACAAGGCCCCAACCCCTTTGTCACATCCGTGCCCATAAGGAGACAAGATGATTCTCAACGGACCTGGCATTTCCTACACCGAGCCCGACATCGGCTCCGAGTTCGTGCCGCCCATCCCCGAAAACCCGCGTCCCGCGATCGTGGCCCTCTGCGAGCACTGCACCAACCGCATCCTCGGCAGGAAGGAGCTTCTGCCCTACGAGTACTGGAGCTTTGCCGAGGCGGCCACCGACGAGCAGGCCACCATGCTCTGCAAGCTCAAGATGCGCGTTCCCTACACACTCGACGCCGCCGTGAGTGCCACGGGCATCGCCGCCGAGAAGCTCGAGCCCATGCTCGACGACCTCTCCTACGTGGGTCTTCTCGAGTACAACTGGGAGAACGACGCCCACGAGAAGCAGTGGGTGCTTCCCATGCTCGTGCCCGGCTCCGCCGAGTTCCTCAACATGCGCCCCGCCGAGCTCAAGGACCACCCCGTCTACGCCAAGTTCTTCGAGCAGGCCTCCAAGGGCCCTCTCTCCAAGGCCACGCCCATGGTGCCGCCCGGCGGCGCCGGCATCGGCATGCACGTGATTCCCGTCGAGCAGGCCATCGAGCACGAGAACCAGTCCATCTCGATCGAGCACATAAAGCACTGGCTCGACAAGTACGACGGCAAGTACGCCGCGAGCACCTGCAGCTGCCGTGCCAGCCGTGACACGCTGGGCGAGGGCTGCGGCGACGACTTCAACGACTGGTGCATCGCCGTGGGCGACATGGCCGACTACGTGGTCGAGACCAACCGCGGCCGCTACATCACGCGCGAGGAGGCCCTCGAGATCTTCCAGCGCGCCGAGGACAACGGCTTCGTGCACCAGATCACCAATATCGACGGCGAGAACAAGATCTTCGCCATCTGCAACTGCAACGTGAACGTCTGCTATGCCCTGCGCACCTCGCAGCTGTTCAACACGCCTAACCTCTCGCGCTCGGCCTACGTGGCGCGCGTCGAGTCCAGCAAGTGCGTGGCCTGCGGCCGCTGCGTCGAGGTCTGCCCGGCCGGCGCCGCCAAGCTCGGCCAGAAGCTGTGCCTCAAGTCCACCGGCAAGGCCCCCAGCTATCCCGTGCAGGAGCTGCCCGACGCCGCCAAGTGGGGTCCCGAGAAGTGGAGTCCCGACTACCGCAACAAGAACCGCGTCGAGACGCACGAGACGGGCACCGCCCCCTGCAAGAGCGCCTGTCCCGCCCACATCGCCGTCCAGGGCTATCTCAAGCTCGCGAGCCAGGGCCGCTACACCGAGGCCCTTGCCCTCATCAAGCGCGAGAACCCGCTGCCGGCCGTCTGCGGCCGCATCTGCAACCGCCGCTGCGAGGACGCCTGTACCCGCGGCCGCATCGACGAGGCCATCGCTATCGACGAGGTCAAGCGCTTCATCGCCCAGCAGGACCTCAACGCCGAGACCCGCTACATCCCCTCGCAGGTGCGCCCCAAGGTGCGCGGCGACTTCGAGGAGAAAGTCGCGATCATCGGCGCCGGCCCCGCGGGCCTCACCTGCGCCTTCTTCCTAGCCGAGAAGGGCTACAAGCCCGTCGTGTTCGAGAAGAACGCGCGCCCGGGTGGCATGCTCACCTACGGCATCCCGGCCTACAAGCTGGGCAAGGACGTTGTGCAGGCCGAGGTCGACGTCATCGAGGCCATGGGCGTTGAGTTCCGCTATGGCGTCGAGGTGGGCCGCGACGTGACGCTTGCCCAGCTGCGCGAGCAGGGCTTCTCTGCCTTCTACGTGGCCATTGGCTGCCAGGGCGGCCGCCGCGCCAACATCCCCGGCGAGGACGCTGAGGGCGTCACCGTGGCCGTCGACTTCCTGCGCAAGGTTGCCGAGACGCAGCTCGACGGCGGCGTGGCCGAGCCCGTGAGCGGCAGGGTCGTCGTCGTGGGCGGCGGCAACGTCGCCATCGACGTGGCCCGCACCGCCGCCCGTCTGGGCGCCGAGAGCGTCGACATGCTCTGCCTCGAGGCCCGCGACATCATGCCCGCCTCCAACGAGGAGGTCGCCGAGGCTGAGAACGACGGCGTGCGCCTGTCGTGCGGCTGGGGCCCGGCCGAGGTCCTCGCGCAGAACGGCCACGTTACCGGCGTGCGCTTCAAGCGCTGCACCAGCGTCTTTGACGATGAGGGTCGCTTTGCCCCCACCTACGACGAGGCCGACACGATCGACGTCGCCTGCGACCAGCTCGTCCTCTCCATTGGCCAGAGCATCGAGTGGGGCAACCTCCTCGAGGGCTCGGCCGTGGAGCTGGGCCGCGGCCAGGGCGCGGTGGCAGACCCCAAGACCTACCAGACCGCCGAGCCTGACATCTTCGTGGGCGGCGACGTCTACACCGGCCCCAAGTTCGCGATTGACGCCATCGCCGCCGGTCACGAGGCGGCCGTCTCGATTCACCGCTTCGTGCAGGGTGGCACGCTCACCATTGGCCGCAACCCGCGTAGCTATCGCGAGCTCAACCGCGACGACATCGAGCCGGGCTCGTATGACACCACGAGCCGCCAGGAGCCCGCAATCGACCACGAGCGCGAGCGCACGGCCCCGTTCGAGGAGTACGCCCAGGGCTTCACCGAGGAGCAGGTACGCGCCGAGACCGCCCGCTGCCTGGGCTGCGGCGCCTCGATCGTCGATGCCAACAAGTGCATTGGCTGCGGCCTGTGCACGACCAAGTGTGCCTTCGACGCCATCCACCTCCACCGCGAGCGCCCCGAGTGCTCCACGATGGTCAAGTACGAGGAGAAGATTCCCTCGCTGCTCAAGTACGCTGCCAAGCGTCAGTTCAAGATCATGTTCAACCGCAAGTAGCGGCTGAGCGTTCGCCATGGGGTGCCCGCTGCCGCCATCGCACGCGGCGCGGGCGCCCCGCTTTTGTGTGGAAGGGGAGTGCGCGTGCACGAGCTGGGAATCGTGTTCTACATCATCGACGACGCCAAAAAGGCGGCCACGGACAACGGCCTCACGAGCGTCAAGAGCGTGACGCTCACCTTGGGCGAGGTCTCGGGCGTGGTGCCCGAGCTGCTCGAGGACGCCTGGACGTGGGCTTGCAAGCGCGAGCCCATGATGGAGGGCTGCGAGCTTGTGGTCGAGCCGCTTGCCGCTGTGACCCACTGCGGTGGCTGCGGGGCCGACTACCCAACTGTGGCGCACGGCCGCACCTGCCCGCATTGCGGCAGCGACGACACCTACCTCTTGCGCGGCCGCGAGGTGGTTCTCTCCCAGATCGAGGCCTACTAGCAGGCCGGGGACAGGGGGACGGGTCTTTTGTCCCCGCACTTGTTACAAGATTCTTTCTCGCGTGTTGCCGGTTGTTGGATGTAACGGACGCGACACATCCGCTACGTAAGGTTGCAAAGGCCTGAACCCACACGGAGAAGGACTAAGACCATGGAGTCTCACCAGCAAGACGCAACCAACGAGGGGCTGTATCGCCCCAGCTACGAGCATGATGCGTGCGGCATTGGCGCCATCGCCCAGCTCAAAGGCGTGCGCAGCCACCAGACGCTTGACGATGCCCTGTCGGTGCTCGTGAACCTCGAGCACCGCGGTGGCAAGGGCCTCGAGCGCAACACCGGCGATGGCGCCGGCGTGCTGTTCCAGGTGCCCCACCGCTTCTTTCGCAAGGAGGCGCAGAAGGAGGGCCAGCTGCTGCCCGACGAGGGCGACTACGGCGTGGCCATGCTCTTCTTCCCCCACTCCGACGAGTGCGGCGAGACCGATGGCGTGGCAGACCCCGAGGCCGTCGCTGCCGCCATCCGCGTCTTCGAGGAGGGCTGCGCCGAGTGCGGCGTGCCCCTGATGTTCTGGCGTCGCGTGCCCGTTGACCCGCATGACCTGGGCGACACGGCCAAGGCCTGCATGCCCACCATCCTCCAGGCGTTCCTGCGCCGTCCCGAGGGCGTCGAGCGCGGCCTTGCCTTCGAGCGCAAGCTCTACGTGTGCCGCCGCACCATCGAGCGCGCCGCCGACGCCAACCCGGCGCTCGCAAACAAGATCTTCTACGTCTGCTCGATGAGCGCCCGCACCATCGTCTACAAGGGCATGCTCGTCGCCACGCAGATGCGCCGCTTCTTCACCGACCTCAACGACGCCGCCGTCGAGACGGCGCTGGCCCTTGTGCACTCGCGCTACTCGACCAACACGACGCCCAGCTGGGAGCGCGCGCACCCCAACCGCTACATCATCCACAACGGCGAGATCAACACCCTGCGCGGCAACGTCTCCTGGATTCGCGCCCGCGAACCAAACCTCTACAGCCCGGCGCTGCAGCACGACCTCGAGCGCGTGCTGCCCATCATCAACCGCGAGGGCTCTGACTCCGCCATCCTCGACAACGTGCTCGAGTTCCTCACGATGAACGGGCGGCCGCTCGACCGTGCCGTGACGCTCATGATCCCCGAGCCGTGGGATCACAACCCCAACCTCTCCGAGAAGCGCCGCGCCTACGACGCCTACCAGTCGATGCTCATGGAGCCCTGGGACGGCCCCGCCGCGATCGCCTTCACCGACGGCCGCATCCTGGGCGCGGCGCTTGACCGCAACGGCCTGCGCCCGGCGCGCTACTACGTCACCCGCGACGACCGCATCATCCTGTCGTCCGAGGTGGGAACCATCGACGTGGAGCCCGAGAACATCCTGCGTGCGGGCTGCCTGGGCCCGGGCGAGATGCTCGAGGTCGACCCCGCCCAGGGTCGCGTGATCTGGAACGACGAGATTCGCGACAAGTACGCCAACGAGAAGCCCTACCGCGACTGGCTGGGCGACGAGACCCTCGACATCCACGACCTTCGCGAGCCCGACGCCGCCGAGCTGCCGGCCGAGTCCGACGCGGGGCTGCCCCTCACCGAGCGCCTCGCCAAGCACGGCTACCACTACGACGACGTCGACGAGCTCGTGCGCCCCATGGCCACGGCCGCCAAGGTGCCGCTCGCCTCGATGGGCGTCGACGCGCCGCTCGCGGTGCTGTCGGGCAAGACGCGCAGCTTCTTTGACTATTTCCACCAGCTGTTTGCCCAGGTCACAAACCCGCCCATCGACGCCCTGCGCGAGAGCCTCGTGACGAGCTCGGTGCTTTACCTCGGCAACCACGGAAACCTCCTCGAGGACTGCCGCGACACCTGCCGCCTCGTGCGCCTGCAGGGGCCGCTGCTCACTCACGACGCCTTTCGCCGCATTTGCGCCATCGAGCGCGTGGGCTTCCGCGCCCAGGTCTTCCACGCCACCTACCGCCGCGACGCCGGCGAGGGTGCGCTTGAGGCCGCACTTGCCCGCCTCAACGACGAAATTGCCGAGGCCGTGCGTGGCGGTGCCAACATCGTCGTGATCTCTGACCGCGCCGCGGCCGGCGAGGTGCCCATCCCGAGCCTGCTCGCCCTGGGCAGCGTCCACAACCACCTCATCCGCACCGGCCTGCGCATGCTCGCCGATATCGTGATCGAGACCGGCGACGCCGTCTGCGCCCACGACTTCGCCTGCCTCGTGGGCTACTCCGCGAGCGGCATCTACCCCTACATGGCCCACGAGTGCATCCGTGACCTCGTGGCCAAGGGCCAGATTGGCCTCGATGCCGACGAGGCCGTGGCCAACTACGACCGCGCGGTGACGGGTGGCATCACCTCGATCATGTCCAAGATGGGCATCTCGACGATGCAGGGCTACCACTCCGCCCAGATCTTCGAGGTCATCGGACTGTCCGACGAGCTCGTCGACCACTACTTCACCTCGACCACCACGAGCGTGGGCGGCCTGGGTATCGACGGCGTCCAGCGCGAGTGCTCCGAGCGCTACGACGCGGCCCTGGCCCTTGCCAAGACCCCCTCGCCCGACCAGCTGCCGAGCCTGGGCCTCACGAAGTGGCGCCCGCTGGGAGGCGAGCAGCACCTCATCGAGCCGCAGGCCATCTACCTGCTGCAGCGCGCCTGCTCCGAAGGCAGCATGGATCTCTTCCGCCAGTACAGCGCCCTCATCCACCGCGCAGGCCGCGCCGTGACCCTGCGCGACCTCATGGACTTCGACGCGAGCGGGCGCACGCCCGTGCCGCTCGACGAGGTCGAGCCCGTGAGCGAGATCGTCAGGCGCTTCAACACCGGCGCCATGAGCTACGGCTCCATCTCGAAGGAGGCCCACGAGACCCTCGCCATCGCGATGAACCGCCTGCATGGCCGCTCCAACACCGGCGAGGGCGGCGAGGACCCCGCCCGCGAGGTGCCGCTGCCCAACGGCGACTCGCGCAAGAGCGCCATCAAGCAGGTGGCCTCGGGCCGCTTTGGCGTCACGAGCCGCTACCTTTCGAGCGCCATCGAGATCCAGATCAAGATGGCCCAGGGTGCCAAGCCCGGCGAGGGCGGACATCTGCCCGGCAAGAAGGTCTACCCCTGGATCGCCGAGGTGCGTCAGTCGACCCCGGGCGTGGGCCTCATCTCGCCGCCGCCCCACCACGACATCTACTCGATCGAGGACCTCGCCGAGCTCATCTTCGACCTCAAGAACGCCAACCCCGGCGCTCGCATCTCGGTGAAGCTCTGCGCGCTGGCCGGCGTGGGCACCATCGCCACGGGCGTCGCCAAGGGCGGTGCCGACAAGATCACGATCAGCGGCCACAACGGTGGCACGGGTGCGGCCCCTCGCGACTCAATCTGGCACGCGGGCATCCCGTTCGAGATCGGCCTTGCCGAGACCCAGCAGACCCTGCTGCGCAACGGCCTGCGCTCGCGCGTTGTGCTCGAGACCGACGGCAAGCTCATGGACGGCCGCGACGTCGCCATCGCCGCTCTTCTGGGCGCCGAGGAGTTTGGCTTTGCCACGATGCCCCTCGTCGCCATGGGCTGCCTCATGCAGCGCGACTGCCAGCGGGACACCTGCCCGGCCGGCATCGCCACGCAGAACTGCAAGCTGCGCGGGCGCTTCACCGGCTCTCCCGAGCAGGTCATCAACTTCATGGAGTTCACGGCCGCCGAGCTGCGCGAGATCATGGCGCGCCTGGGCTTCCGCACCGTCGACGAGATGGTGGGCCACCCCGAGTGCCTGCGCCAGGTTGCCGTCGAGGGCAGCTGGAAGGCCAACACCGTTGACCTGTCGCGCGTGCTGGCCAGTGCCACGAACGAGTTTGGCCGCAAGATCCCCGGCGCGGAAGGGCGCCACTTCCTGCCGAGCATGGCGCCTGACCTCGAGCTCGACCGCGCGCTCGACGCCACGCTGCTCGTGCCCTACACCGAGGCTGCCCGCAGGCACCTTGAGCCCATCCGCTTCCACGCCGACATCGACAACGTGAACCGCTGCGTGGGCACGATGCTCGGCCACGAGGTCACCGCGGCCCACCCCGAGGGGCTGCCCGACGGCTCAATCACGGTCGACTGCACGGGTGCTGGCGGCCAGAGCTTTGGCGCCTTCCTGCCGAAGGGCGTCACGCTCAACATCGAGGGCGACGCCAACGACTACTTTGGCAAGGGCCTCTCGGGCGGCATCGTCTCGGTGCGCCCGCCCGAGCGCGCCAACTATAAGTTCGACGAGAACATCATCGTGGGCAACGTCGCCTTCTACGGCGCCACGAGCGGCAAGGGCTTTGTGAACGGCCTCGCCGGCCAGCGCTTCGCCGTGCGCAACTCCGGCGCCACCGTGGTGGTCGAAGGCGTGGGCAACCACGGCTGCGAGTACATGACGGGCGGCATCGCCCTTGTGCTGGGCGAGGTTGGCCTCAACTTCGCCGCGGGCATGAGCGGCGGCGTGGCCTACGTGTTCGACGAGTTTGGCACCCTTGCCAGTCGCTGCAACACCGATATGGTCGACCTCAAGGCCCCGACGGCCGATGAGCTCGAGCTCATCCGCGGCCTGGTCGAGGAGCACGTGCGGCGCACCTCGAGCCCGCGCGGCATCAAGATGCTCTACCGCTTCGAGACGTACAAGAACAAGTTCGTGAAGGTGATCCCGCGCGACTACGAGCGCGTGCTCGACGCCGTCGCCGCGGCCGAGGCGCAGGGCAAGACCCACGAGGAGGCCCTGCAGGTGGCCTTCGACCAGATCACGGGGAGGAACTAGCATGGGCAAGCCAGGAGCGTTTCTCGAGCGGGGGCGCCAGGGTCACGGCACGCGCCCGGTTGAGGAGCGCACGAAGGACTTCGACGAGCTCTACGAGCCCCTCTCCCGCGAGCTGCAGCAGCTGCAGGCGAGCCGCTGCATGATGTGCGGCGTGGCCTTCTGCCAAAGCGGCGTGTCGTTTGGGCACGCCCGCCCCAGCGGCTGCCCCCTGCACAACCTCATCCCCGAGTGGAACGACCTCGTCTATCGAGGCCAGTGGGAGCAGGCCGCCGAGCGCCTGGCGCTCACGAGCTCCATGCCCGAGTTCACGAGCCGCGTGTGCCCGGCGCTGTGCGAGGCGGCCTGCAACCTGGGCCGCGCCGACGAGCCCGAGACGATCCACGACAACGAGCGCGCAATCAGCGACTGGCAGTGGGAGCACGGCGGCCCCGCCCGCTTTGAGCCTGCGGCCGAGGGTGCTGCGCGCGTGGCCGTGGTGGGCTCGGGCCCGGCCGGCCTCGTGAGTGCCTGGGAGCTCGCCCGTCGCGGCGCCCGCGTGACGGTCCTCGAGCGCGACGACCGCGCCGGCGGCCTTCTCATGTACGGCATCCCCAACATGAAGCTCGACAAGTCCGTGGTGGAGCGCCGTGTGGCGCTCATGGCCGAGCTTGGCATCGACTTTAGGCTGGGCGTCGACGCGAGCGACGTGGCCGTTGCCGCAAGCCTTGCCAAGGAGTTCGACGCCGTGGTGGTTGCCGCGGGCGCCCGTGCGCCGCGTGGCCTTGGCGCGGCTGGCTTTGACGAGGGACTCGCGGCCGGTGGCGTGGTCTACGCCGTCGACTACCTCACGAGCGCCACGAAGGCCGTGCTGTCTGGCGCGGAGCCCGCCATCGACGCCGCCGACAAGGACGTTATCGTGATTGGCGGTGGCGACACGGGCAACGACTGCCTGGGCACCGCGGTGCGCCAGGGTGCGCGCAGCGTGCGCCAGCTCGAGTTCATGCCGTGCGCGCCCGAGACGCGCATGGCCTCCAACCAGTGGCCCGAGTGGCCCAACGTCAAGAAGACCGACTACGGCCAGCAGGAGGCCATCGCCCTCATGGGTGGCGAGATGCGCGAGTGGGCCGTCGACACGCTCGAGGTGCTGCGCGGCGAGGATGGCTCCGTGAGCGGCATCGAGGTCGTCGACCTCGACTGGACCGGCGGCAAGCCCGAGCGCGTCGAGGCGTCGCGCCGCACGATGGACGCGCAGCTCGTGCTCATCGCCTGTGGCTTTACGGGCCCCGAGCGCTCGGTGTTCGAGGCCCTGGGCGGCCAGATTGCCGCCCAGGGCCGTCCGCTGCCGGTCATGGCCGGCACGGGCTCGCACCGTGTCGCCACGGCGGGCGAGGGCGCCGCGGTCTATGCGGCCGGTGACGCCCGCACGGGCTCGTCGCTTGTGGTCTCCGCCATGGCAGACGCCCTGGCGTGCGCCGGCGAGGTTGCCGAGGCGCTGGGGTTGTAGGGAGCCTGATGCCTGTGGTCGCTGCCAGTCCCGGCCGCGGGGCCGCGTGGCCGCGGGGCCGCGTGGCGTGCTGGCTGTGGGGGCGGCACTCGCTTGCGAACGCTTCGTGTTTGACTTGTGGGGACCAGCCGCGTGCGTGCGGCTGGCCCCATTTTTGCTGCGGCTGGCTGGTACCATCGCGCTGACACGACGAGCGCCGGCGCGTCCGGCGAGAGGGGAGAGCGCGATGAGCGAGCAGGTTGTCCACGGTCAGGTTGAGGCCATGGCAGATGCGGAGCAGATCCTTCGCGTCGAGCGGGCGCGCGAGGTGCTCGTTGCCCAGCTCGTGGGCCTGGGCGCCACGATGTGCGCCGCGATGGATGCACATGAGGGCTTCGTGCCGTGCGAGCACGCCTTTGGCGTGGTCATCGAGGGCGCTGCTGCGGTATGTGCCTGCGAGGACGAGGCGCGTCTCGAGGAGCTTACCGCTGCCGTGCGCGCCCGCTCCGAGCACGTGGCCGAGCACCGCGGTGTGGCGATGGGCGCGTCCGCGCACGTTGACATGACGGACGTAGACGCTGTTTCGCTGCTGCTGTGCGTGCTTGGCGGAGCCCCTCGCATGGCGCGTGCGATGCGTGCGGGCGTCATGTCGCAGGAGGCCAATGCGGCGCTCGTGCGTGCGCTGGCGTGCCTGGGCGAGAGGGGCCGGGACCTGGCGCCGTGCGTCCGCGAGCTCTCCGGCGCCATCGCGGGGCTCGCGCTGTAAGGCATGGGTGTAGCCGCGGTCGTCGAGCTCCTCGCGTTGATGGTGCTGGCCGCGCCCGTGTGGCGAGAGATGCCCTGCGTCGGCAGCGTTATTCGCACCTGTCGAGCTTCTCGCACGGATCTTGCGCTTCTCGGCATATTCGAGTGGATGTGATTCTCGGCGTCGAGCTAATCGGTTCAAAAGGAGGGGCGGACAACCTTACTGGCTGTCCGCCCCTCTCGCATACATGAGTTGTGGGCTGGCCCTACTTGGCGTCGGCCCAGACGCGCTCGGCCACGCGCTTGACCAGAGCGACCTTGGCCCACTGCTCCTCCTCGGTGAGCTTGTTGCCGCACTCGCAGGAGGCAAAGCCGCACTGCGGGGAGAGGCAGAGGTGGTCGAGGGGCACGTACTTGGCCGCCTCGTTGATGCGCTGAACCAGCAGGTCCTCGTCCTCGAGGCCCGGTTGCTTGGAGGTCACGAGGCCCAGCACCACGTACTTGCCCTCGGCCACGTGGGCAAGGGGCTCAAAGCCGCCAGCGCGCGGCGTGTCGAACTCGAGGTAGAAGGCGTTGACGTTCTCGTCGGCGAACAGGTACGGCGCGATGGGGTCGTAGCCGCCCTCGAAGGCGTAGGTGGAGTGGTAGTTGCCGCGGCAGACGTGCGTGTTGATGACGAGGTCCTCGGGCTTGCCCTCGATAGCGAGGTTGTTGAGGCGAACGCCCAGCTCGGAGACCTTCTGGATGTCGACGGGGCTCATGCCGGTCTTGGCCACGAAGTCCGCGTCGCAATAGATGCCCCAGGTGCAGTCGTCGAACTGGATGTTGCGGCAGCCGGCGGCGTAGAGGTCGGCGATGACGGTGCGGTAGGCGGCGGCGATGTCGGCGACGAGCTGCTCGTCATCGGCGTAGACGGCGCGCAGACTCTCCTGCTGGCCGTCGCAGCGGTCGAGCGTGACCTCGGAGAAGGTCTGGATGGGCGCCGGGATGGTCTGGCGGGCAACCTGGCCGTCCTCCTCGAGGGCCTTCACGAACTTGAAGTGCTCGACGAACGGGTGGTTCTCGCCAGAGATCTTGCCCGTGACGACGGCGGTGTCGGCCGTGGTCTCCTCGTCGTGGAACATGTAGCCCGTGCGCGAGGTGCGGCGCTCGATGCCCTGCAGGCCCCACATGAAGTCGAGGTGCCAGTAGCTGCGGCGGAACTCGCCGTCGGTGATGACGTGCAAGCCGGCGGCCTTCTGCTTGGCGATGAGGTCGCGGATGGCCTCGTCCTCGACGACCTTGAGCTGGGCGTCATCGATCAGGTGCGCGGCGTGGTCGGCGCGGGCCTGCTTGAGGACGTCCGGGCGCAGGAAGCTGCCGACGACGTCGTAGCGGAAGGGCGAGTTCCAGTGATAGGACATGGGGTCTCCTTTGGTCGTGCGCCGCTGGGGCGCTTATCCGAGTGGTTTGCTGGTGATTAGTATTCCATGGCTTGCGGCTATCTGGTACTACGCGTCTTGTATGTCATTCCATAGACGTAGGCTATGGGATGTATGTGCGGGGCAAGCGCGGTGCCGGGCGTGCCGCTGGGCTGAGGCGCGCCATCGGTTTGGCACGTTTGAGGCCGCCGAGACGTGCATAACCGATGGGACGTTGAGGCGAGGTCGTGCCGCCATCGGTTTGGCACGTTTGAGGCCGCCGAGACGTGCATAACCGATGCGCGTTGCGGTCGCGCTCGAAAACATGCCGTTCGGCGGATTTGTCCCCTGGTCATTTTTTGGCAAGAAATGGCGGTTGACCTCGTGTGTTAGACCCCTGTTAGATGCCTGTTAGATTCCTTGAGTGCCTGGCTTGCTATCCTCGCCCTACAAAGAGGGGAGGGGTCATGGCGCCGAGAAGAACGGCCGAGATAGATCGTCTGCTTGATGAGGCCCAGGGCAAGGGCGCCTGCCTGTCCGTTCACGACCGGGCGCTGAGGGCGGCGCTCGAGCGTAGGGTGGGACATGGCCTTGTCTCTCCGCGCCCGAGCCTGTATGCCCGAAAGGCGTATTGGGAGGGCCTGCCGCGCAGGCAAAGGGAGCTCCACATTCTGAGGGGCCAGGCGGGTCGCCATCCCAACTGGACGTTTTGCTTTGCGAGCGCGGCCCTGCTGTACGGGTTGCCGATATCGTTCGGCCGCCTCAAGAAATGCCACGTGCTGGGCACCGGAACGGCCCACAGCTCGCTCGCGCGGCGCCACTACGTGAGACGCAGAGGAGTCGTGTTCGATGGCGTGCGCGTGACCTCGTTCGAGGACACCATCGTCGACTGCCTGCTTACGCTGGGCTTTGACGAGGGGCTGGTCATCGCGGACGCGGCGCTGGCTCGCCTCGGTGTAACACGCGAGGGCCTGGCCGAGCTCGTCTTGCGCTTGGGAAAGGGACGTTCCGGGTTGGATGACGCGCTCGCGTGCGTTGCCTGGGCCGACGCGCGCAGCGAGAGCGGTGGCGAGTCGATGGGTCGTGCGGTGATGATCCGCCATGGCTTCATGCTGCCTGAGCTGCAGGTTGTTGTGGGCAATGCGAATTGCGAGGGCGAGTCGTGGCGCTGCGACTACCTGTGGCACCTCGCGGATGGCACGACGGTGGCGGGCGAGCTCGACGGGCACGAGAAGTACGTGAACCCCGAGATGACGAAGGGGCGCGACGCCGTGGCGGTGATGAGCAACGAGCGCATGAGGGAGTCGCAACTCACGCTCTACGTCGACAGGATCATGCGCTTCTCGTATGCCGATATAGTGAACGAGGAGCGGCTGGTGGCCAAGCTCGAGAAGTTCGGCATCCCCCGCGTGTCCCAGGGCGGTTGAACGTGGCCGCGCCGCCATCGGTCCGGCACGTTTGGGACCGCGCTGCCATCGGTTTGGCACGTTTGGGGCGGCCGAGGCGTGCGCAACCGATGGCGCGTTGGGGGCGGGGCTGCAGAGCCATCGGTCCGGCACGTTTGAAGCGGCCGAGACGTGCGCAACCAATGGCGCGTTGGGGCGGCCGAGCCCCCGGCACCCCACTCCACACAAAAGGGGCCGAGACGCGCGTGGCGTCCCGGCCCCAAGCGGGTGCTATGTGGCTCGCCCTACGCCTCGTCGGCGTCGTCCCACACGGAGCGGGCGATGTCGCGCACGAGCGCGAGCTTCTCCCACTGCACGGACGGTTCGATCGAGTTGCCCTCCTCGGTGGAGGAGAAGCCGCACTGCGGCGAGAGGCACAGACGCTCGAGCGGCACGATTTTGGCGGCCTCGGCGATGCGCTCGCGGATGCGTTCGGGGTCCTCGAGCTCGGCTGTCTTGGTGGTCACGAGGCCCAGGATGACGCGCTGGTCGGTGTTGGCGGGCAGGTGGCGCAGCGGCTCGAAGCTACCGGAGCGCTCGTCGTCGTACTCGAGGAAGAATCCGTCGAAGCCGCGGATGTTGAGCAGGCGGCGGGCGATGGTCTCGTAGGTGCCCTCGTAGAGCCAGTGGCTCATGAAGTTGCCCTTGCACATGTGGGTCGTGATGACCATGTCGTCAGGCCTGCCCTCGAGTGCCTCGTCGGTGATGTCTCCAAAGATGTCGATGAGCTCGTCGGGGTCGTAGCCGCAGGCCTCGATCTTGGCACGGAAGCGCGGCGAGAACAGGGCGCCCCAGCTCGTGTCATCGAGCTGCAGGTAGCGGCAGCCCGCGTCGTGGAAGGCCTTGATGGCGTCCTGGTAGGTCTTGGCCAGGTCGTGGCGCAGCTCGTCGAGGTTGGCGTAGACGGGGTTGGCGGCGTACTGTGCCGAGAGAACCACCGAGTCGAGCGTAATCATGTTGGGGCCCGAGATGGTCTGCTTCACGGGCGTGTCACCGGCGAGCTTCTGCGTGCGGCGGAAGCCCTCGATGAAGGGGTGGTTGGGGTCAAAGGAGAGCGGGGAGTCGACGTAGGTGCCCTGCATGACCTTCTCGATGCCAAATCCGGCGGTCTTGAAGTCGTAGACCTTGATGCCGTTGAAGCCGGCGAGCCAGTCGAGGTGCCACCAACGGCGGCGGAACTCGCCGTCGGTCACGGCGTGCAGGCCCACCTGCTTCTGGGCCTCGATGATCTTGGCGACCTCGACGTCCTCGACTTCGCGGAGTTGCTCGAACGTGATGTCGCCGGCCTTCCAGGAGGCGCGGGCGTCGTGGATGGCCTGCGGGCGCAGGAAGCTGCCCACGATGTCGTAGCGGAAGGGTGCCTTGAGCTTGTCTGCCATGGTGAGTCCTCTCTGGGACGGTTGGGCTGGGGATGTGCAGCCAGTATCGCATGCGCGTCAGCGATTGAGCGCGTCTCTTTCCCAATGGCGGTGCATAGCGTAAGGCTATGGGAGGGGATGACAGGTTGTCTGCTTCCTCGCGCCCTGTCACGAAAAGGGCGGGCTCCCGGAGGAACCCGCCCGATGGCTGCCTATGGGGCAAGGACTAGCCCTCGCGGACGGCCGCGAAGCCGCGCTCGAGGTCGGCGATGATGTCGTCGATGTGCTCGGTGCCGATGGAGAGGCGAATCGTGGACTGCGTGATGCCCACGTTGGCGAGCTCGGCGTCGGTGAGCTGGGAGTGCGTGGTGCTGGCCGGGTGGATCACGAGGCTCTTGACGTCAGCGACGTTGGCGAGCAGCGAGAACAGCTGCAGGTTGTCGATGAACTTCCACGCGGCGTCCTTGCCGCCCTTGATCTCGAACGTGAAGATCGAGGCGCCGCCGTTGGGGAAGTACTTCTCGTACAGCTCGTGGTCGGGGTGATCGGGCAGGCTCGGGTGGTTGACCTTCTCGACGAGCGGGTTGTTGGCGAGGTACTCCACGACCTTCTTGGTGTTCTCGGCGTGGCGGTCAAGGCGCAGCGAGAGGGTCTCGGTGCCCTGGAGCAGCAAAAACGCGTTGAACGGGGAGAGGCAGGCGCCCTCGTCGCGCAGCAGGATGGCGCGGATGTAGGTCACGAACGCGGCCGGGCCACAGGCGTCGGCGAAGGAGATGCCGTGGTAGGAGGGGTTGGGCTCGGCGATCTGCGGGTACTTGCCGGAGGCCTTCCAGTCAAAGTTGCCGCCGTCGACGATGACGCCGCCCAGCGAGGTGCCGTGGCCGCCGATGAACTTGGTGGCGGAGTGGACGACGACGTTGGCGCCGTGCTCGAGCGGACGGAACAGGTAGGGGGTGCCGAACGTGTTGTCCACGACGACGGGCAGACCGTGCTTGTGGGCAATCTCCGAGATGGCGTCGATGTTGGGGATGTCGGCGTTGGGGTTGCCGAGGGTCTCGAGGTAGACGACCGTCGTGTTGTCCTTGATGGCACCCTCGACCTCGTCGAGGTTGTGGGCGTCAACGAAGGTGGTCTCGATGCCAAACTGCGAGAGCGTGTGCTCGAGCAGGTTGTAGGAGCCGCCGTAGATGGTCTTCTGGGCCACGACGTGGTCACCCTTGCGGGCGAGGGCCTGGATGGCGTAGGTGATGGCCGCGGCACCGGAGGCGACGGCCAGGCCGGCGACGCCACCCTCGAGGGCGGCGATGCGGTCCTCGAAGACGCCCTGGGTGGAGTTGGTCAGGCGGCCGTAGATGTTGCCGGCGTCGGCCAGGCCAAAGCGGTCGGCACCGTGCTGGGAGTTGCGGAAGACGTAGCTGGTGGTCTGGTAGATGGGCACCGCGCGGGAGCCGGTGGCGGGGTCGGCGCTCTCCTGGCCAACGTGGAGCTGGAGGGTCTCGAAGTGGAAGGTCTTCTCGACCTCGGGGGTGATGTCGGACATGGTGTTCCTCCTTGTGGGATGGTGATGCTTGGATGATTGGCCGGTCGCAGTTCAATCCCGGGTACAGAAAAGCGCCCGGCAGCTTTGGGCTCCCGGGCGCGAACGAAGACGCTGGTGCGCGCAGGCCTGCGAGCGTGTGCTCGTGGCGCTAGGCGCGGGCGTACCCCTGCAGTGCCCGGGAGCTCAGCATTCGCATGCACATCATCATGTTGGTCTTGTTGGTCATCGTTCGGGCACCTCCTCGTTTTCGTCGCCTGCTGATGAGTTTATACGGCGCTCGAATACATACGTCAATACCCTAGTGGAAAAGTAGGTATTAACGTTTTGTTACGCCGAGGTGAGGGGGCGCGTTTTGCGTGCGCCAAGGATTTGACGAGGATCGCGTGGGCATGGCGTGCGGCTGTTGCGTGGGCATGGCGTGCCGTGCCGTGCCGATGCTCTTCTCGGCAGCCGTTATGGCGGCAAGGCGATGGCGCGCCGCTCCTTCGACATCGCCGTCGCCGCTTACCGGCGTCGCGTCATTTGTTGCCGCCTCGGCATTACGTGCGCATCTTGCGCGGGACACCATGCATCGGTGAAGGGTTTGATGACGAACCAAGGGAGGATCCATGCGCTGCATCGAGTTTGGGCAGGCAAAGACCAAGGTCTCCGAGGTCATGGTGGGTCTCATGCGCATCGACCAGATGAGCGTGGCCAAGGTCACAGAGCTGGTCGAGACGGCGCTCGACGAGGGCATCAACGCGCTCGACATCGCCGACGTCTACGGCCACGGCGCCTGCGAGAGCCTGCTGGGCGAGGTCTTTGCCGCGAACCCCGGCCTGCGCGACCGCGTGTTCCTGCAGTCCAAGGTGGGCATCCGCAAGGAGGACGATGGCTTTACCTGGTACGACTTCTCCAAGGAGCACATCATCGAGGCCGTCGACGCAAGCCTCTCTCGCCTGGGCGTCGACCACGTCGACTCAATGCTGCTGCAAACGTGCCATATCGATGGGGAGATGCCGCCAGTTGAACGTGCCATCGTTTGCGTACGTTCGCACGGCATGAAACGTGCAAAAGCAATGGCGATGCGCTCCGGCTCCAACGCGCCATCGGTTGCGCACGTCTCCGCGGCTCCAGACGTGCCATATCAATGGAAGGTTGCTACCAGCTGAACGAGCCATTGGTTACGCACGTCCAGACTGCCTCAAACGTGCATTACCGATGGCGACGTGCGAGAAGTGCCGTGGTGGCGGCATGCGAGAAGTGACATGGCGCCGTGCGAGCGCCGCCACGCCGGCGCACCGCCTGCGCGTCTCGGCCGGATGCGCTAGCTCAGCACCTCGTAGCCGTCCTGGGCGATGAGGGCGCGCAGCTCGTCGAGGTAGCGCCTGGCCATGGGCGAGAGACGGGCGCGGTCGTTGGTGAGGTATCCCAGCTGCATGGTCTCGTCGGTGACGAGCGGCACCGAGACGATGTCGCTGCCGTTGAGGTTGCTGTTGAGCATGCCCGAGCAGATCGTGTAGCCGTCGACGCCGCGTAGCAGGTTGAACAGGGTGGCGCGATCGGTCACGACGATGCTCTTGCGGTGGCTCTCGAAGGGCAGCAGCTCCTCCGAGAAGTACAGCGAGTTGTGGGTGCCCTGCTCGTAGCACAGGTAGGGGTAGGCGTCGAGCTCGTCGAGCGTCACACGCTCAGCGTGCGCCAGCGGGTGGTGCTGCGAGAGGAACACGTGCGGCTGCGCGTCGAACAGCGAGGTGTAGGTGAGGTGGTTCTCGCGCATGAGCTTGCGCAGGACCTTCTCGTTAAACGAGCTCAGGTACAGCACGCCCAGCTCGCTGCGGTAGCCCGCGACGTCCTCGATGATCTCGTAGGTGCGGCTCTCGCGCAGGGTCATCTCGTACTCGTCGGCCTCGACGCTCTCGAGTAGGCTCACGAACGCGTTGACCACGAAGGCGTAGTGCTGCGACGAGATGGCAAACAGGCGCTTGGAGGGGCGCGCGTGCGCGTAGCGCTGCTCGACGAGCTCCGTCTGCTCGAGGATCTGGCGCGCGTAGGAGAGGAACTCCGAGCCGTCGGGCGTGAGCGAGATGCCGCGTGCCGAGCGGTTGAAGATGACGATGCCGAGCTCGCCTTCGAGCTCGCGCACGGCGGTCGAGAGGCTGGGCTGGGAGATGTAGAGCTGGCGCGCGGCCTCGGTGATCGAGCCGCACTCGGCGATTTTTGCGACGTAGCGCAGCTGCGTGAGAGTCATGGGCGCTCCTCGTGTGTGACTGGAGCGATTCTAGCGCGTGCGCCGGCCGTTTGCGCCCACGTCGCGACTCCTAAACGCCGCGCGCGGGGGTACCCTAGTGACGACGAGAGGGGTCTGCGGCACCCGCCGCACTCGCTGTTGGCGCAAGGGGAGCGCCACCACTCACGTTTGGAGGAATCGCATGGCAGAGCATTACAACTTCTTTGCGCCCACGAGGGTCCTGTTTGGCCCGGGCAAGCTTGCCGAGCTGGGAGACCAGCAGCTTCCCGGCAAGAAGGCGCTCGTGGTCACGACCGGCGGCAAGTCGGTCAAGGCCAACGGCTACCTTGACAGGCTCTACGGCCAGCTCGACCGCGCGGGCGCCGCCCACGTGCTGTTCGACCGCATCGAGCCCAACCCGCTGAGGCAGACCGTCAACGCCGGCGGCTGGCTCGCGCGAGAGCAGGGCTGCGACTTCGTGGTTGCCCTGGGCGGCGGCTCGGTCATGGACGGCTCGAAGGGCATCTGCGTGGTCGCCGCGAACCCCGGCCGCGACGAGGCCGGCAACGAGGTCGCGGGCGACATCTGGGACTACGTCATGGGCGGCACGGCCAAGGGCCTGCCCATCCCCAACGACCCGCTGCCGCTCGTGTGCGTGACGACCACGGCCGGCACGGGCTCCGAGGCAGACGCCGGCGGCGTCATCTCCTGCGAGGAGAATGACGAGAAGCTGCGCCTGGGCAGCCCCAAGCTGTTCCCGCGCCTCTCGGTGGTCGACCCCGAGCTCATGCTCACGGTCCCCGCCCGCCTCACGGCCTTCCAGGGCTTTGACGCGCTGTTCCACAACGTCGAGTGCTTCATCGCCAACAACCACACCCTTATGGGCGACATGATCTGCCGCGAGGGCATTCGCAACGCCGCCGCCTCGCTCGCCGCCTGCGTGAGCGACGGCACCAACCTCGAGGCGCGCACGCAGCTCGCCTTTGCCAACACGCTGGGCGGCTACGCCATGGTGTGCTCGGGCTGCTGCGGCTGCCATGGCACCGAGCATGGCATGAGCGCGCACCACCACGACCTGCCGCACGGCGCGGGCCTCATCATGATCGCGTGCGCCTACCACCAGCACATGATCGACGCCCACGCCTGCGACGATCGCTACGTCGAGATGGCCCGCCTCATGGGCGCGAGCGAGGGCGAGGTCGCCGAGCAGGGCCCGTCCGCCTTCGTGACCGAGCTGGCGCGCCTCAAGCGCGAGTGCGGCGTGGACGGCCTTGCCATGAGCGAGTGGGGCATCACCCGAGACGAGCTGCCCGCCATTGCCGAGAACGCCATCACGACCAACGGCGCGCTCTTTGGCCACGACCCGGTCGAGCTCTCGGTCGACGACGTTACCGCGATTCTCGAGGCAAGCTGGAAGTAGGCATTCGCCGCGTGCGGGGGCGGGCTGGCGCAGGTGCCAACCCGCCCCCTTTGTGAGAAGGGAAGCTCGTCGAGACCTTCACGCAGGCCACCTACGCGGCGACGCCGGGCCTCGACGAGCTGTAGGTGGGCGGCGAGTGGGGCGAGTCGGCGCTCGGCCCCCCGCCGCGCGCGTCGACCCACACCCTGCTGCGCTACTCCTGGACCTTGAGGGCGAGCGACATCGGCATGCGGCGGATCGAGCGCAGGTGGAGAAGCGCCGCGACGACGTAGGTGGCAAAGCCCGTGAGCACGCACTGGGCCATGGCGCCCGCGGGGACGAAGATCTCGATGTTGCCGTTGTAGGCGTAGAGCATCGAGCGGAAGATCGCCGTGAGCGCACCGATGAGCAGCGGCTGCGTGAGCAAAAGCGACGCTACGACGCACCACGTGATCGAGCGCACGTAGAGGTGGCTCACCTCGCGGCCGCGGTAGCCAAAGACCTTCATGTACGAGATGCTGCGCGCGCTGCGGTCGATGACGGCCTTCGTGAGCAGGTAGATGAAGATGAGGAAGATGAACACGGCGATGCCCATCAGCAAGTACATCATGTCGCCCATCGAGTCGGTCATCTGCTCGCCGATCTTGTCCATGTCCGCGGGCGTGAGCTCGCTCGCGAGCCAGCGCGCGTCGATGTCGAGCGGTTCGTCGCTCGCTATTGCGTTGAAGTAGCCGCTCGCGTTTCCCAGCAGCGTGTTGAAGGTGTCGAGTCCAAGGTAGACGTTGAGGTCGGACTTGGTGCCCCAGGTGTCGTCGATCTTGAGGCGATAGGTCGTGTCCGTGTACTTGTCCCAGAGGGTAATCGTGTCGCCCGCGCCCAGGCCGTACTTGTCTGCGATGCCCGCGCCCACGACGACGCGCCCGCCCGCGACGTCGAGCCCCTTCCAGTAGCGGGAGTCCTCACGGATTCCATAGACGCTCAGGCCCTCGTAGCCCGCGTCTTGTCCGCGGTCATATTGCAGCTGGTAGATGCCGTAGCTCTCGGCCTGCTCGATGGCCTCGCTCGAATTGACGG
Organism: uncultured Parolsenella sp.; assembly: GCF_958346945.1. Classification (NCBI taxonomy): domain Bacteria; kingdom Bacillati; phylum Actinomycetota; class Coriobacteriia; order Coriobacteriales; family Atopobiaceae; genus Parolsenella; species uncultured Parolsenella sp. Next base: position 119,792 of record NZ_CATVTL010000003.1, on the reverse strand, counting down.
CGAGGTTCACCGCGTGGTCGTCCTCGTCGATGCGCGCGAGGCTGCGCACGAAGTCGGCGCGCTCGTCGCCCGTGAGGCCCAGCTCGTCGATGTCCGAGACCGAGGCCAGGCGGTCGTACGCCTCCCAGCTTGCCCGCGCCTCGTCCGTGCCCGTGAGGTCGACGGGACGCTTCAGGGTGTACTGGTGGGCGGCCACCATGCCGCTTCTCAGGTTCTCCGAGTAGTGGTTCATCGTGGGCATGATCGCGAGGCCAAAGAGCAGCAACATGCTCGCGAAGGCGATGCCAACGAACAGCGTGGCGAAGTTGCCGAGGTTTCGCAGGAACACGCGCAGGCGGAAGCGCGCGACGAACCCCAGCCGGGCGGGCAGGCGCACGCCACGCCTCGTGCCGCCCCGCCCCAGCTCGTGGCGCAGGAACTGCAGCGGGGTCCTTCCCATCTTGCGCAGCAGGCCCACGAGCGTCACGCCCACGAGCAGGGCGAACGGCACGGCGGTGCACATGGCAAAGACGCGCCAGCTCCAGGTCATGTGGTAGGGCGGCAGGCTGTAGGAGTTGTAGTAGAGCCCCTTCATGGGCTGCTCGAGCAGCGTGAGCCCCAGCCCCGTGCCGCAGGCGCAGGCGAGCGCGCCCACGAGGGCGGGCGTCGCCAGGTAGTGGGCCACGATCTCGCGCGTGCGCCAACCGCTCGCGAGCAGGGTGCCAATGATGGCGCTCTCCTCCTCGATCTGCGCGCCGCTGAGCACCACGAAGACGAAGCCCATGATCACGATGATGATCGCCATCATCATCTCCCACATCGAGGAGTCGCCCTCGACGTCGTCGGCGGCATATCCTATGCCCTGGTTGGCGTCGGCGTCGATGAAGTCTGAGACACGCGCGTCGTGGTCGGCGAGCGCCTCCATAACGTCGGCCTCGGCGTCCGTGCGGCGCGCGGCAGACATCGTGCGGTCGCCAAACACGATGGCATAGGTGTACGAGACGGGCGCCACCTCCTCGAGCGCGGAGAGACCCTCGTCGCTCACCTCGGCCACGCCAAACGACAGGGCGTTGATCGTGAAGTCGCTGTTGTTCTCGAAGAGGGCCTGCTGGTCGGGCAGGGTCATGATGCCCACCACGGAAAGCTCGCGGCCAGCGAGCTTAACCGTGCCGCCCACGTGGATGCCGTTGTGGCTCGCGAAGACGCGGTCGACGGCGACCTCGCTGGCGGTCTGGGGCGCGCGACCTTGCGCATAGGCCGCGACGTCGACTTGCGTGCGGTGGGCGTAGGCGCGCACGGTTGCCTCGCGCGCGGCGGCGCTGCCGTCTACTTGCTCCAGCGCGGCGTCGACGCTCGTGATGGGCACGACCTCGGCGCCGCCATAGCCTTGCGCCGCGTCGCGGGCGGCGTCGAGCTGCTCGTCGGTTGCCTCGTAGTCGAGCGTGAAGCGGGCGTCCTCGATGACGTAGTCGTCGCGCATCGTCGACATGATGACGTTGATGGAGCTCGCCGCAAGCAGAAATCCGCTCACGAGGGCGATGGACCCCGCCATGAGCAGAAAGATTCCCAGGTACTTGCCCATGTTGTTGCGAAGCTCGCGCGGGAGCCTCTTGGTCAGCGGGTTTCTCATGGCTACCACTCGAGCTCCAGCGCGTGGGCGGGCGCGGGGTTGACCTCGTCGGAGACGATGAGGCCGTCGCGCAGGCGCAGCACGCGGCTGGCCATGCGCGCGATGGCCGCGTTGTGCGTCACCATGACGATCGTGCAGCCCCAGTCACGGTTGACGCGCTCCATGAGGTCGAGGATCTCCTTGGAGGTGTGGTAGTCGAGCGCGCCCGTGGGCTCGTCGCACAGAAGCAGGCCCGGGTTCTTCACGAGCGCGCGGCCAATCGCGCAGCGCTGCTGCTGGCCGCCCGAGACCTGTCGGGGGAACTTGTCGCGTTGCTCCCACAGGCCCAGCGAGGCGAGCAGGTCGTCCATGGGCAGGGGGTTGCTCGACAGATAGGCCGTGACCTCGATGTTCTCGCGAATCGTGAGGTCGGGCACGAGGTTGTAGAACTGGAACACGAAGCCCAGCTCGCGACGGCGGTACTCGCCCACCTGCTTGGGGGCGAGCTCCGTGAGCTCGCAGCCACCCACGCTGATGGTTCCGCCGTCCGCGCTCTCGAGCCCGCCGATGAGGTTGAGGAAGGTCGACTTGCCCGAGCCGGAGGGTCCCAGCATGACGCAGATCTCGCCGCGGCCCACCGTGGTGGTGAGGCCGTCGAGCACCTGCACGCGGGCATCGCCCTCGCCATAGTGCTTCTTGAGGTCGCGTACGACGAGGTAGGGCTCGCCGGCGGCTTCCCGGGTGGTGGGCGAGGGGGTCGCACCTGTGGCGCGGCGGCGGGTGAGAGGTGCCATTGCTGCTCCTAGTTGGCTTGCGTGGCTATAAGTTAGCCAAATCTAACGAATTAGTTAACGCAAGTATACTCCGCGGCTCAAAGGGGTAGGGGCGGGCTTTGACTCGGATTTAAGAATCTTGTTTACATAAGACAAAATGAGGGTAATATGCTGCAAGGTTTACATAAGTAATGGCAGCTGCGCACGCCGGGCGGGGAGTCCCAAGAGGGGGCGGCCCGGGCGGTTGCCGCCAAAGGGTGCGCTCGAAGCGCACGTGAGGGAGAGAAATGGGACTTACGCAAGCCGCCGAGCGTGCGGCGCTCAACAAGCTCGTCGACTACCTTGACGAGAACCCCGAGGAGCACGTCGACAAGATCATGGACCTCGTCAACAAGCTCGTGCCGGACAACGTCTTCCCCGCTCAGCGCCAGGCGTTCACCGACGCCATCAAGAGCCGTGGCAACTGGTACCAGCTCATCATGAAGGTCTTCCAGCTCAACCCCGAGATGCGTACCAAGCTGCTCAAGGCCCTGCTCATCGACGGCAACCTGCTTGCCTGGCCGCAGCAGGAGAAGGCGCGCGAGAAGTACCAGCGCAACATCCCCTGGGCCATCCTGCTCGACCCCACGAGCGCCTGCAACCTGCATTGCACCGGCTGCTGGGCCGCCGAGTACGGCCACCAGCAGAACCTCTCGCTCGATGACATCGACAGCATCGTGACGCAGGGCAAGGAGCTTGGTACCCACATCTACATCTACACGGGCGGCGAGCCGCTCGTGCGCAAGCACGACCTCATCGAGATCTGCGAGAAGCACCCCGACTGCGCCTTCCTGTGCTTCACCAACGCCACGCTCATCGACGAGGCCTTCTGCCAGGACATGATCCGCGTGGGCAACTTCGTGCCCGCCATCTCGGCCGAGGGCAACGAGCACACTACCGACGCCCGCCGCGGCGAGGGCACCTACGTCAAGATCGAGCGTGCCATGGACCTGCTGCGCTCGCACAAGCTGCCGTTTGGCATCTCCTGCTGCTGGACCAAGGCAAACGCCGACACGGTCGCTACGGAGGAGAACATCGACTGGATGATCGAGAAGGGCGCCCTGTTCTGCTGGTACTTCCACTTCATGCCGGTGGGCCGCGCCGCCACGGCCGACCTCATCCCCACGCCTGAGCAGCGCGAGAAGATGTACCGCTTCATCCGCGAGATGCGCGAGAAGAAGCCGCTCTTTACCCTCGACTTCCAGAACGATGGTGAGTACGTGGGCGGCTGCATCGCCGGCGGCCGTCGCTACCTGCACATCAACGCCGCGGGCGACGTCGAGCCGTGCGTCTTCATCCACTACTCCAACGTCAACATCCACGACGTGAGCCTGCTTGACGCCCTGGGCAGCCCCATCTTCATGAAGTACTACGAGGGCCAGCCCTTCAACGGCAACCACCTCAAGCCCTGCCCGATGCTCGAGAACCCCGACACGCTGCCCAAGATGGTGGCCGAGAGCGGCGCCCACTCCACCGACCTGGTGGAGCAGGAGACCCCCGAGCAGCTGCGCGAGAAGACCGTCGAGGCCGCCAAGGCCTGGTCGCCCATCGCCGACCGTCTCTGGGAGGACGAGTCGGACTCGATGTACGCCAAGCGCCACAGCGCCGACGGCTCGCAGGGCATGGCGGCCTCCGACATGGCCAAGTTCGCCGCCCAGGGCCACCGCGGCTACGTTGACGAGCCCACGGCCACGAAGTAGCGAGCGCGCCCAACCCGTTCGATTAAAGCGAGGGGCCGTCTTTCCTGGGGGAGACGGGCCCCTTCTCGTATGACGTGTGCCATTGGGGACGGGTCCGTTTGTCCATGACAGCGGGAACGTGCCTTCTGTCATATGACCTCAAACACGTCCCCGCTGTCATACGCTAGATGCGCACCTCGAACTGGGGGCTGTCGCCAAGATCGCGGCAGCCGCGCCGCTCGCACGAGGCAACCGAGAAGCCCAGGCCCAGGCGGCGCAGCATCTCGTACTTGCTGCGGGCGTCTGCGTACTGGTCGCGCAGACGCCCGCAGCACGTCGCAGACGGCCGCACCCGTGCCCTGCAGCTCGCAGGAGACGTTGCCGTCGTCCTCGTTTCTCACCCAGCCGGCCACGCCCGACTGGCGGGCGAGTGCTTGGGTAGTCCAGCGAAACCCCACGCCCTGCACCATGCCGGTAAAGACGAGGGCGAGGCGAACCTCCTCGGGAACGTCCCAGCGCTCGATGACCTCGTCGATGTCTATGGGCGTTTCCATGGGTGCTCCTTGCTGACTGAACGTTTTGCGAAGGCTGCCGATTTGGCCAAGGGCGCCTCGTCGGAGCCCCTCGCTCACGTCCTCGCCGCTGCGCGGCTGCGGGATGACTCGCTTAGGACTCCGACGAGGTGCCCAGCTATGCGTCGCTCAGTGTCATGGCCTCGTGCGGGTTTTAAGCGAGCATCCCGCAGCCGCAACGCGGCGAGGACGCGAGCGAAAGACCCGCACGAGGCGCGCTAGACCTTACAGGCAGCTCTCGTAGATGGCGCGGGCGTCGGCCATCGTGAGCCTCTGGATCTGGCCAAACTCGGCACCCTTATTAATCTCGAGCGTCTCGAGCAGGGCGTCGATGTCGTCTGCGGTGACGCCCAGCTCGCCCAGCGTGCGCGGCATGCCCAGCGAGCAGAAGAAGGCCTGCAGCTCGTCGATGGTGGCGAGCACGGCGTCCTCGATGGCCTCCTCGGGCGTGGCGTCGATGCAGTCCTCGACGACGTCGACCGGCTCGATGTCGAAGATGCGCGCGCCCAGCGTGAGGAAGCGCTCGGGGGCAGACTGCCAGACGTAGCGCATCCAGGCCGGCATGATCACGGCGAGGCCGGCGCCATGGGCGATCATGGGGTCGTGAGCGGAGAGCTCGTGCTCCATGCCGTGGCTCTCCCAGCCGCCGGCGCGCTTGCCGTCGACGCCGCGGCCACAACCGGCGAGGTCGTTGTGCGCGAGCGTACCCGCCCACATGAGGTTCGCGCGGGCGTCGTAGCAGGTGGGGTCATCGAGGACGCGCGGCGCCTCGTCGACGATGGCGCGGATGAGCCCGCAGTCGAGCTCGTCGGTCACCGGCACGGGGCCGCTCGTCGAGAAGAAGCGCTCGAAGATGTGGGCGCACATGTCGGTGATGCCCGCGGCGGTCTGGTAGGCGGGCAGCGTGAAGGTGAGCTCGGGGTCCATGATCGAGACGACTGGGCGGTTGAGTTCGGTGGAGAGGCCCTTCTTGAGCAGGGTCTCGTCGTTGGTGAGCACGCTCGAGGCGCTGGCCTCGGAGCCCGCGGCCGGGATGGTGAGGACGCAGGCCACGGTGGGCTTGCCGCCCGCGACGGGCTCGGCGGCGTGGGTGTAGAGGTCCCAGACGTCGCCATCGTAGGGAACGCCGAGGGCGATGCCCTTGGCGGTGTCGATGACCGAACCGCCACCCACGGCCAGGATCACGTCTGCCTCGAAGGCGCGGGCCGCCTCGATGCCCTCGCGGGCGTGGGCGAGGCTCGGGTTGGGGCGGGCGCCGCCAAACTCGCTGTGTGCGATGCCGGCTGCGTCGAGCGAGGCCAGCACGCGGTCGAGCGTGCCCGTGCGCACCACGGAGCCCTGGCCATAGACGACGAGGGCGCGCCCAAGGCCGCGGCTGGCGAGCTCGGCGCCCGTGCGGTCCGTGACGCCCCTGCCAAAGACGACCTGGGTGGGCATGGAGAAGCTGAAATCGTTCATGGGTGGTCCTCCCGTTTGCGCTGGTGGGTCGCGTGCTGTGCTTGCGCTATTGTAAGGCGTGCAACCGATGCGACGAGGAGGCAATCGATGGGCGACAACGGAATCGGAAGGGCGCTGGTCTGCGCCGTGCTGGGCGTGGCACTGGCCGTGGGCGGCCCCTATGCCCTTGCAGGCGTCGACGTCGCTTGGCAGCGCATCGTGCTCATGTCGCTGCTCCTTCTGTGCGTCGTGGTGCTCGTGGCCTGCGTCGTGCTCGCCATGGTGGCAGAGATCTGCTTTCGTGCCGACAGCGCCCGCGCCGACCGCGTGCTGCTGCTCGCCGACGCCTTCCTCATGGGAAGCGTGGGCTGCATCACCATCGTCGCGGTCTTCTCGTTCGTGCTTGCCGTGATACGGCTGGCCTAGGCCCGCGCCGTCCCTGGCCGAGGCCGGGTACATCTGTCTGGGTGCTCCTTGCGCCCCGCGTATGTCCTGGCGTGCCCCGACGCGCCGCCGCACGCCCGTTGCGCCCGGGGTGCTCCTCGAGCCCTTCTCGCACGGCTCTTCTGTGTGCGCCCGGTGTGCGCAAATGACTACGGATTGCGGAACAACTTGCCCATCTAGCAGCAAATTTGCATAATTGGGCTGCCGGGTGTGGCCTGCATGGGGCTATACTCGGGTGCGGTTAGTGTAGTCGCCAAGCTATGGAGGTAACACATGCTCGTTAACGCTGCGCACATGCTCCAGTCCGCCGAGAAGGGCCACTACGGCCTCGGCGCGTTCAACACCAACAACGTGGAGTGGACCTACGGCATCCTCACCGCCGCCGAGGAGCTCCAGAGCCCGCTGATCATCCAGTGCACCGCTGGTGCCGCCAAGTGGATGACCAGCTTCAAGCTGTGCCACGACGTTGTCGTCGACATGATGGACACCCTGAACATCACCGTCCCGGTTGCCCTTCACCTCGACCACGGCTCCTACGAGGACTGCTTCAAGGCCATCGAGGCCGGTTTCTCCTCCATCATGTATGACGGCTCGCACGAGAAGGACTTCGAGACCAACCTCGAGCACACGGCCGAGCTCGTGAAGCTGGCCCACTCCAAGGGTCTCTCCATCGAGGCCGAGGTTGGCGGCATCGGTGGCACCGAGGACGGCGTGACCTCCGCCGGCGAGCTGGCCGACCCCGACCAGTGCAAGCAGATTGCTGACCTGGGCGTCGACTTCCTGGCCTGCGGCATCGGCAACATCCACGGCCTGTACCCGGCCGACTGGAAGGGCCTGTCCTTCGACCAGCTCCAGGCCATCAAGGCCAAGACGGGCGACCTGCCGCTCGTTCTGCACGGTGGCACCGGCATCCCCGTCGACCAGGTCCAGAAGGCCATCTCCATGGGCATCTGCAAGGTCAACGTCAACACCGACCTGCAGGTCGTCTTCGCCAAGGGCGTGCGCGAGTACGTCGAGGCCGGCAAGGACCAGCAGGGCAAGGGCTACGACCCGCGCAAGATGCTCAAGCCTGGCCGTGACGCCATCGTCGAGCGCACCAAGGAGCTCATCCGCGAGTTCGGCTCCGACGGCAAGGCCTGGAACTAGTCATTCCTCGCGCAAACGGCGCATCTGGCCGGCCCGCTCGTCGCGGGTCGGCCTTTTTTCATGCCCGGGGACACAGGGACGGGTCTTTTGTCCCCGCACGGTGGTGACAAAAGACCCGTCCCTGTGTCCCCGCACTGTTGTGAGATGCGCCAAAGTGGGATACTTTTGTGCCGACGAAAGGAAGTTAACCATGTATGACAATGGTCCAGTCCCTGGCCGCAACGACGAATGCTGGTGCGGCAGCGGCAAGAAGTACAAGAAGTGCCACGCCCGCATCGACGAGCGACTGCAGGAGTGCTACCTCAACGGCCAGGAGGTCCTCGACCGCACGTGCCTCAAGACTCCTGCCGACATCGAGGGCATCAAGGCTTCGGCGGCCATCAACATCGGCGTGCTCGACTACGTGGCCGAGCACATCCGTGCCGGCGTGACCACGGCCGAGGTCGACCAGTGGATCTATGACTACACCGTCGAGCATGGCGGCATCCCGGCCGACCTCAACTACGAGGGCTTTCCCAAGAGCGTCTGCACCTCGATTAACGACGTGGTCTGCCACGGCATCCCGAGCGAGCACGACGTGCTCAAGGATGGCGACATCGTGAACGTCGACTGCTCGACGATCCTCAACGGCTACTTCTCCGACTCCTCGCGCATGTTCTGCATCGGCGAGGTGTCGCCCGAGCGCCAGAAGCTCGTCGACGTGACGCGAGAGAGCATCCAGCGCGGCCTGGCGCAGGTGAAGCCCTGGAACACTCTGGGCGACATGGCCCACGCCGTGCAGTCCTACGTCGAGGAGAACGGCTTCTCCGTGGTGCGCGAGTTTGGCGGCCACGGCATTGGCAAGGAGTTCCACGAGGACCCGTTCGTGTCCCACGTGGGCGAGCCGGGCGAGGGCGTGGTGCTGGCCCAGGGCATGTGCTTCACGATCGAGCCCATGGTCAACGCCGGCGGCCCCGACATCGACATGGACGACCCCAACGGCTGGACGGTGCGCACGGCAGACGGCTCCGACTCCGCCCAGTGGGAGGTCCAGGTCGTGGTGACCGAGACGGGCTACGAGCTGCTGAGCTGGTAGCTTGCGAGCGCAGCGTGTTTTTCGAGGGGCTTCCCGGACTGGCTGGGAAGCCCCTCTCTTTGTCTGGGGTGCGGTGGGTGGTTGGTGCCCAGAGGGCTACGCCCCCTCGGGGGCGCTTAGCCGGCGATGCTCTCCCAGTAGAGGTATGCGGCCTGGGCGGGGTCATCGCATCCGAGCCAGGTGAAGTAGTCCTCGGCGTCTGCCTCGTAGTCGTCGGGGTTGTCATAGTCGTTGGGGTCTGGGAGGTCCGGAGCGCCGGACGACACGTCGCTTCTTGCGCCAGAGGCATCGAGGATGGGAAGGGCATCGGCGTTGAGCGAGGTGCTCTCGGGCCAGTAGTTTGTGCCCTGGTTCCACCTGGAGACGTCGATGACCTCACCGTCTCGCACGACGGCCTCGAACACGCGCTCGCGCTTCTCGTTGCGCGAGCGCCAGTAGTAGGGCGTGCCGCCGTCGAGCAGGCCACCGTCGATGACGTCGCCCGTCTCGTCGGGCTCTCCGAGGTAGGTGCTGCCAATGAGGGTGGCGGGCATGCCCTTCCAGGGCATCGCGTGCGCAACGGGAATGCCACGGGGGTTCGTCGTGGGGAGGTCCTCGGTCTGTGCGACCTCGGTGGTGGAGGGCTGCGTCATGGCGTCTATCCTTGCCTGGTTGTCCGCAAGCTGCCGCTGCTTCGTGGCGAGCTGGCTCTCTGCCAGCCTGATGTTCACGTAGGTGGGCGTCGGCTTTGGCTTCGGGGCCATGGCCAGGCTGCATGCGGAGCTGGCGGGCCCGGCGATTGCGATGCCGAGAAGACCGAACAGCGTGCTGTGCCTCATGGTGTCCTCCAATCCTTGCGTCGAGTCTAGCGCCAGCTGCGGACAATATGTATCCTCGCAGGTAATGAGCACTGCAAGGCGAAAAGGAGACGGTATGGGACTTGCAGAGGACGTCATGGCGTACCAACCCGTGAACGAGCAGGAGCACGTGGACCGAGAGCTCATTCTGGGACGTCTCGCGCACGACCCGCACGTGGCGGACCGCAGCTCGCTCGCGCACCTCACGACGAGCGCCTGGACCGTGGATGCGGCGGGCGAGCGGGTGCTTCTGTGCTACCACAACATCTACGACTCGTGGAGCTGGGTGGGCGGGCATGCGGACGGCGAGCTTGACCTTGCCGCCGTCGCGGCCCGCGAGCTCGCCGAGGAGACGGGTGTGACCCGCGCCCGCCTCGTGGACGCGGGTGCGGGCGGCATCGCCTCGCTCGAGGTGCTCACGGTGGATGGCCACGTGAAGCGAGGGCACTATGTGGGGTCTCACCTTCACCTCAACGTGACGTACCTGTTCGTTGCAGACCCCTCGCTGGCCCTGCGCAAAAAGCCGGACGAGAACAGCGACGTGCGCTGGGTTGCGCTCGATGAGGTCTTCGCCCTCTCGAGCGAGCCCTGGATGTGCGAGCGCGTGTACGAGAAGCTCATCGCCAGGACGCGCGAACTCCGCGACGCGGGCCTGCTGGGCTGAGACGAGCCCCTAGAGCGCCGTGCCGCGTGTGGGGACCGTGAGCCCCGTGAGGGCAACGCCCTCGTGCTCAAGAAGGGCCACCTTGGCCTTGATGCCCCCGCCAAACCCCGTGAGGCTTCCGTCCGCGCCCACGACGCGATGGCAGGGGACGATGATGCCGATGGGGTTGGCACCCACCGCGCCGCCGACCGCGCGCGGCGACGTTCTGGAGCCGCACATGTCCGAGACGCGCCTCGCCACCCAGCCGTAGGTGACCGTCTGCCCGTAGGGGATGGTGAGAAGCGCCTCCCAGACGGCCTGTTGGAACGTCGTGCCGCGCGGTGCGAGACAAAGCCGTGTGGGGTCTGGCGCCTCGCCCGCGAAGTATCGGTCAAGCCAGGAGCGGGCTTGGCAGAAGACGGGCGCCTGGTCGCTGCGCTCGGCGCCGTCCCAGCAAAACTTGGCGGCGTCCCTGCCGGACGTGAACTGGCAGGCGCACAGGCTCGTGCCGTCCTCGCTCCCAAGCACGAGCGGAGCGATGAGGGTGGGCTCGTACGTCGAGTACATCATTTGCTCGATTCCTTCCTCCTTGCCTTGTCACGTGAGCGCCTGCGTGCCTTTCTCTGCGCATCCGTGAGCGGGGCGTAGTCCTTCTCGAACCCTGGGAACTGGCCACCGGCGATGGCCCACAGATACAGGCTCGCAACGCTGCCATACGGGCTGTACCTGCGTCGATAGCGCTCGAATTGCTCGCGGGTGACCTTGCGGTGGTGATAGACCATGCGCATGCCGCGCTGGATTGCCAGGTCGTCGAAGCTCAGGACGTCTGGCCGCTCAAGGCAGAAGAGCAGAAGCATCTCTGCCGTCCAGACACCGACGCCCCTAAGCGAGCAGAGCGCCGTTATGGCATCGGCGTCGTCCATGCGCTCCACGGCCGCGAGGTCGAACTCATGGCAGTTGACCTTCCTTGCGAAGTCCTTGATGTACTCGGCCTTCTTGAACGTCATGCCGCATGACTGCAGCTCCTCGGCACTCGCTCGGTCTACGCGCTCGGGACATACGCTTCCGAGCGACGCGCGAAGCCGCTCCCATACCGTGCGCTGCGCCGCGCTCGAGATCTGCTATCCCACGATGTGGTGGATGACGGCGGAGAAGAGGTCCTCGTCGGTCTCTCTAAGTATGTGGCCGCACGTCTCCTCCACGGCCGCAATCGCCCGGCCCAGCCGTCTATCTCTTGAGGAGAGATAGTCCGTGGCCTCGCTCGTGTAGCTGAAGTACGTGGGCATCGTGGCCTCCGTCCGATCGCCTGTTGGCCTATATCATACATATGTTCGATTCTGCTGCAATAGAAATCGTGCGCCGGGTATACTCGACACAACCAACGGCGCCGCCGGGGAGCGGCGTGAGGAGAGGAGCCTCGCATGAAGGTCATGCTCGTGAACGGAAGCCCGCACAAGTATGGGTGCACGAACCGCGCGCTCGAGGAGGTTGCCCGCGCGCTCGAGGCGGACGGCGTGGAGGCGGAGATCTTCTGGATCGGCGCCAAGCCGCAGGGCGGCTGCGTGGCGTGCGGCGCCTGCGGCAAGACGGGGGAGTGCGCGTTCGGGGAGGTTGTGAACGAGTTCAGGGCAAGGGCCGCCGAGGCCGACGGCTTCGTGTTCGGTGCTCCCGTGCACTATGCCCACGCCGCGTCCTCGCTGCTGGGGTTCATGGACCGTCTGTTCTACTCGAACGGGCGCGCCGGCACGCCCAACGTGCTTGCCCACAAGCCGGCCGCAGCCGTGGTGAGTGCCCGACGCGCCGGCACCACGGTGTCGTTCGATGACATTAACCGCTTCTTCACCATCTCGCAGATGCCCATTGTGAGCTCGTACTACTGGAACAACGTCCATGGCAACAGCGCCGAGGACGTCGAGCAGGACGAGGAGGGCCTGTCGGTGATGCGGCAGCTGGGCCACAACATGGCCTGGATGCTGCGCTGCATCGAGGCGGGACGTGCCGCGGGCATCGAGCCCGTGGCCGAGCCGCGCTCCTGGACGAACTTCATCCGCTAGCGGCTTTCTGCTTCATGGGAAGGCGCGTCCGGGGCACCTGGCCGCGGACGCGCCGATGGGGACGCTCGCTATGGTCGTGCGCGGGGATCGGCCTACCTGGCAGGCCCGAACACCTCGACAGAGCGCGCGAGCTCCTCTCGGATCTTGATGTGCTGCGGGCATGCCTGCTCGCACTTGCCGCAGCGCGGGCAGTCGTCCGCGGGCAGGTGCCCGTGCTTCTCGACCTGCCAGGAGCGCTCCTTCTTGGCGGTCTCGGGGTTGTCGTAGAGCGTGAGCATGTTCATGGCCGTGAAGGTGCCGGAGATTCCGATGTCCTTGGGGCACACCTTGGCGCAGTAGTTGCAGCGCGTGCAGGGGATGAGGGGAATCTTGGCAAGCTCGGCGCGCGCCTCGTCGAGCGCCGTGCGCTGCTCGTCCGTGAGTCCCTCGAACGTCGCCATGTAGGAGAGGTTGTCGCGCATCTGCTCCACGTTGCTCATGCCGGAGAGCACCGTGATGACGCCCGGCAGGCTCGCGGCGAAGCGGATGGCCCAGCTGGCGACGCTGGAGCCCGGCTCAGCCTGGGTGAGGACGCGGGCAACCTGCTCGGGCGGGTTCGCGAGCATGCCGCCCTTGACGGGCTCCATGATGACAACGGGCTTGTGGTGCTTGCGCGCCACCTCGTAGCAGCGGCGGCTCTGCACGGCGGGGTTGTCCCAGTCTGCGTAGTTGATCTGCAGCTGCACGAACTCCATCTCGGGGTGCGAAGTGAGCAACTCGTCGAGCTCCTCGGGCGTGGAGTGGAACGAGAAGCCCGCGTGGCGGATGACGCCCTCGCGCTTCTTCTCCAAGATCCAGTCCCACATGCCCCAGTCGTCAAAGAAGTGCGTGCGGAACTCGCCCAGGTTGTGGAGCAGGTAGAAGTCGAAGTAGCCCGCTCCGGTCTTCTTGAGCGAGGTCTCGAGCTGGGTGATGGCGTCGTCGCGGCTCTCGCAGCTGATCCAGGGCGCCGCCTTGGTGGCCAGCTGGAAGCTCTCGCGTGGGTAGCGCTGCACGAGGGCTTGGGCGATGGCCTCCTCGCTGCCGGCGTAGGCCCAGGCGGTGTCGAAGTAGGTGAAGCCGGCGTCTATGAACAGGTCGACCATCCGCTTGGTCTGCTCGACGTCGATCGCCTCTCCCGCCTTGGGGAGGCGCATGAGGCCAAAGCCCAGCTTCTTGATGCCCTGCGCCCCGTCCGGTCCAATCGAGTACTGCGCCATGCTGGCTCCTCTCCCGTTGTGCCCGGCAGGCCCGTCCCCGCGTGCCGCCCGGCATGTCTGTGCTGGTCGCGGGCGTGCGGGCCCGCGCGAAACCCTAGTTCCTGCGATACCACGCGAGGCACATGGCGATGAAGTCTGCCATCTGCGCCCCGAAGTCCACCGGCTCACGCACGACGCCCAACTGGGCCACCGCCTCGCGCACGAGCGGGTTGTTGAGGCACGACCCCGACAGCCCCACGGCGTGGTGGTAGATAGTGTTGGCAAGCTCCTCGCAGCGCTCAGCCGGCACGCCCAGGGCGCGCGAGAGCCGGGCGTTCGTCTCGTCCAGGTGCTCGTAGTAGCCGCGCTTGAAGGCCATGAGGGCCTCGACGCTCACGTTGGTCTCGATGACGGTGAAGAGCAGGTCTGCGTAGCGGAAGTAGCGGCGGTGCCGGCAGCAGACGTCGGTCCACGCGGCCGCCGCGTCTTCTGGCGTGGGAAGCGACGCCATGGCGTCGAGCAGGTCCGCTGTGTAGGCGTCGCGCAGGTCGGCCATGATGAGCAGGAAGATCTCTTCCTTGGTGCGCACGTACTTGTAGAGGTTCGCGCGCGACCAGCCAAGCTGCTTGGCGATCGTGGTGAGTGTGATCTGGTGGTAGGGATGCTGCTCGAACAGCTCTCCCGCCGCGCCCTTGATCTGCTCCACGCGTCGGCACTTCTGCTCGGCGCTTCTCGCGCGCTGAAACTCGGTCATGCTGCGTTCTCCTCGCAAGTGACGGTGTGTAGCCTTATGGTAGCGCAACGGGCGCGTTGCGAGGTACGCGCGGGCAAGGCCGCGAACGTAAGACGGCGGGCGTGCGGGGGAGACCGGCGTGATGCCGCGCCGCGCACGTACGTGGCCGGAGAGCCGATAAGGCGGGTGCGGTCCGCGGCTTGGCGCGTTGGGTCCGCGCCGGCCGATTGGTGGCTACGCGCGCCTGAGGCCGTAGACGCGGGCGGGGCGGCACACCATGAGGGCCACGAAGACCGAGAAGCACGTGAGCGCGAGGCTGATGGGGTAGATCATCATGACCGTCGCGAACGTGGGGTGCGCGGGGAACACGAAGAGCACCCACAGGAAGCGCGAGCCGCAGACGCACACCGTGGTGATGAGCGCCGGCGTGAGCGAGATGCCAAACCCGCGTAGGTAGCCGCTGATGTTCTCGTAGGTGAGGCTGAAGACGTAGGACGGGATGATGTAGCAAACGCGCACGTAGCCGATGCTCACGACCTGCGGGTCGCCGTTGAACAGCGACAGGATCTGGCGGCCAAAGACTACCAACACGGCAATCATCGCGCCGCAGACGAGCAGGTCCTCGGCAAGCGCCACCTTGAACGAGGCGAGGCAGCGGCCGATGTTTCGCGCGCCAAAGTTCTGGCTCACGAACGTGGTGCAGGCCTGGGAGAACGAGTTCACGAGGTTGTAGCAGACGTACTCGAGCGAGAGCGCCGCGCTCGAGGCTGCCATGACCTCGGTGCCCAGGCTGTTGATGCTCGACTGGATGACAACGTTGGCCACGGCAAAGACCGCGCTCTGCAGGCCTGCCGGAAGGCCGATGCGTACGATGCGGCCCAGCACCCCGCGGTCGATGCCAATCTGTGAGGGCGTGATGCGCACGGGTGCGTCGATGCGCATGAGGCGCCAGAAGAGGATCGCCGCGCTTGCCGTGTAGCTGATGACGGTGGCGATGGCGCTTCCCGCCACGCCCCAGCCCAGCCCCGGGATGAAGGCGAAGTCGAGGGCCACGTTGAGCACGGCCGAGAAGGCGAGCGTCTGCAGGGGCATCTTGGTGACGCCGATGCTGCGAAGGATCGCCGCCTCGAAGTTGTAGAGCAGGATCGAGGGCATGCCCAGCAGGTAGATGCGGAAGAAGAGCAGCGCCAGGTCGAAGGCGTCGGGCGGGACGTTGAGCAGATGGAGGAGGGGTGCTGCGGCGAGCTCACCCAGGATGGTCACGACGACGCCGAGTGCCGCCATGGCGACCGAGGTGTGCGAGGCGCGGCGTACGGTGGCCTCGTCGCCCGCGCCGATGGCGTTGGCGATTACGACGTTGGAGCCCAGCGCCACGCCGATGAACAGGTTGAGGATGAGCGACGAGATGGGCGTGTTGGAGCCCACGGCCGCCATGCCGAGCGCGCCGCCGTCTCCGGTGAAGTGGCCCACCATGACGACCGAGATGAGGTTCGAGAGCTGCTCGAGGATGCCGGTGAGGGCCACGGGCAGGGCAAAGAGCGGGATGTTTCTCCACAGCGACCCCGTGAGGATCTGCAGCTCCCCGTGCCTGCGCCCCTGCTCGCGCTCGCTCTTGTGCGCCTCTGCCTCTGCTGCCATACCACTCCCGTTCGACTGTCTGCGTGCCCGTCTAGTCTAGTGACGCGGCGTTACTTGTGGTGGCGCGAACCTTAAGGTTTACATACTCTCCACGTGCTCGAGGGCAAGCTCCACGAAGCGCTCGGCCACGGGCCAGCGCCACGAGTCTGCCGGCAGGGCGTAGTCGATGGCGTAGGTGGCGTCCTGCCCCAGGTCAAAGACCGTGAGGCCGCGGGCCTGCTCGGGCGTCCTGGTGTCGTCGAGCAGGTCCTTGGGGCACACGCAGACGCCCACGCCGCGCAGGGCCAGCGACAGCAGGGTCGCCATGTTGCGCGAGTAGGCGCGCACCTTGGGGCGAAAGCCGGCGCGCGCGATGAGCTCGAGGCCCAGGCGGCCCGTGATGTCCTCGGGCGGGCTCAGCACGAAGGGGCATCCCGAGAGCGGGCTCACGTCGCCGCGGCCCAGGGGCTCGGCGAGCGCCTGGGGGTCGACGCCGTGACACTCGAGCAGCTCGGTGGTGGCGAGAAGCACCATGCGCTCGCGGAAGAGCGGGTGCGACTCGATGCGCGCGCTGCTTGCCGGCAGCACGCCAAACGCCACGTCGACCTGGCGGGCGAGCAGGCCGCGCAGGATGCCCTCGTTGGTGTCCTCGCGCAGGTCGACGCACACGTTGGGGTACTGCTCGCAGAAGCGCTCGATGACGGGCGGCAGCACCGTGCGCCCGCGCGTGAACGAGATACCCACGCGCAGGGTGCCCGCCTGCAGGTTGTCGGGGCCCGCCACCTCGCGGCGCATGTCGTCGAGCTCGCGGGTGAGGCGCTTGGCGTGGACGAGGAAGGTCTGCCCCTCGTGCGTGAGGCGCAGGGGGTTGCTGCGCACGATGAGCTTGCAGCCCAGCTCGCGCTCGACGCCGGCGATGTGGGCCGAGAGCGTCTGCTGGGTCACGTGCAGCGCCGCCGCGGCCCGCGTGAAGCTGCCCTGCTCGGCAATGGCGCAGAAGTACTCCATGGTCTGGAAGTTCACGTTGACCCCCTCTGTCTCACAAGAATCGTTTGTATCAGCTATCGAGAATAACAGTTTGAAACCGTGTTCGTCTGGGTCGATAGTGCTCTATGCGCGGTCGTCCTACCTTCCAAACATCCCTCCGGCCGCGCGCATCTGCCCACCTCGTCCCTGAGGAGCCGCGCTTCATGCTCGAGCTGGTTGTCCTTGCCGTCTTCTGCCTTCAGCTCATCGTCTTCGTCGCCGCCGGAGTGGCGGTGACGGTTCCGCTCTCCGTGGGATTCATCCTCTTCTATGGCTATGGGCTCATGCGTGGCCACGACCCGGCCGAGCTCGTTCGCATGGCCCTCTCGGGCGTCTCGACCGCGCGCGGCGTCATCGAGAGCTTCGTGCTCATCGGCATCCTCACCGCCCTGTGGCGCGCGAGCGGCACCATCTCGCAGGTCGTGGTCATGGCGTCGCCCCTCGTGACGCCCGCGGCCGCCCCGCTTGCGACCTTTGCCCTCACGTCGCTCATGTCGTTTCTCATGGGCACGGCCTTTGGCACCGCGGCCACGATGGGCGTCGTCTGCATGACGATGGCCCACTCTATGGGTGCAAACGCGCTGCTCTGCGGTGGCGCGGTGCTCGCCGGCGCCTACTATGGCGACCGCGTCTCGCCCATGAGCTCGAGCTCGCTGCTCGTGCGCTCGATTACCCACACGTCGCTTGGCGGCAACTTCCGCGCGATGATGCGCTCCTCGCTTGTGCCGCTCGTCGTCGCGGCCGCGGCCTATGGCGTGCTGGGGGTGGCGCTTGCGCCTGCGACCTCGGGAGATGCGGGCGCGGTGTCGGGGGTGCTCGCGTCCTACTTCAGCCAGGGCGTCGTGGCCCTGCTGCCCGTGGTGCCCGTGCTCGTGCTGCCGCTTCTCAAGGTGGGCATGAAGCGGTCGATGGCCGCGAGCATTGCCCTGGCGGCCATCGTGTGCGTGCTCGTCCGCGGCGTGGCGCCTGCCGAGCTGCTCCAGGCGAGCGTCTTTGGCTACGTGCCAGCCGATCCTGGCGTGGCGCGCATCATGAGCGGCGGCGGCATCTTGTCGATGGCGAACGTCACGGCCATCGTGTGCCTGAGCTCGAGCTTCGCGGGCCTCTTCGAGGGAACCGGCCTGCTCGACGGCGTGCGCGGCCATGTCGACGCGCTCGCCGACACCCTCACGCCCTTTGGGGCGGTGCTCGCCGTGGTGGTGCCCGCCTCGATGGTGGCCTGCAACCAGACGCTGGGCACGATGCTCGCCCACGAGCTGTGCGCGGGCGTCGAGGGGAGCGACCGCGAGCTCGCCCTTGACCTCGAGGACTCGGCCGTCGTCGTGTCGCCGCTCGTCCCGTGGTCTGCCGCCTGCAGCGCGGTGGCGAGCATGTGCGCCGCCCCCGCCACCTGCTGGCTTGCGGCCTTCTACCTGTGGCTCATTCCCGTCTGGCACCTCGCGGCCTCGCTTGCGGGCCGCCGTGGATCGCGCGCCTCGAAGGTCTCGCGCGGCCTCGTGCGCCTCACCCTGGGCGCCGCGGCGTAGCGCTCGCCCGGCCGCCTGTCTCGCTGATTTACGTGGCTCGTTAACGGCCCGGTGTGTCGTTCGATTTGCTGACGCCCCGATTGCCCCGCGCTTCTCGCCCTTCTCGCAGACGCCCCATCGGTTCTGCACGTTTTTGAATTACGTCTCATTGGTTTTACACGTCTGGAAGGCCGGGGACGTGTCAAACCAATGGCGCGACCCGCACTACGTGCTAAACCAATGGCGTGATTCGTACGACATGCCAAACCGATGACGCGATGGGGCGCCGCTACTTCGTGCGGTAGCTCGGGTCGACCTCCTGCAGCTCGGCAAACGAGTCGATCTCGACGATGTGGGAGGGGTCGCACTCGCGCACGTGCACGTCGTAGGCGTCCGCGCGCACGCGCAGGGGCACGTCGTCCCAGAAGATCTGGCGTTCCTCCTCGCCCTGCTCGAACACCTCGGGCAGGTCTGCCGCGAGGCGCGCGCCGTCCGCGCCGTCCCAGTAGGAGAGGCCCACCATCTGCCAGCAGGGCCCGTCACTTCCCTTGGCAAGGCGCGTGATGCGGCCCTCCTCGGTTGTCTTGAACATCCAGTCCTCGGTCTTGTCGACCGGAAACGCCAGGTAGTTCGAGCGGTACTGGTACTTGCTGATGTAGCTCGGATCGGTGAGATACAGGTCGCTCTCGAAGGCGTAGGCGTTTGCGAAGTGGTCCTTCGCCGCCACTGCCGACGAGATGTTGTTCGTCTGGTCGAACAGCGGGTTGTCGATGAAGGTGACCTGAGGGTACTTCTTGAGCAGCACGTCAAACTCGTCTGCGAGGTAGCCGCGCACCACGTAGATCTCCTCGATGCCCACGGCGATGACGGCGTCGAGCAGGCGCTCGATGAAGCGCTTGCCGTGCACGCGCACGAGCGGCTTGGGAGTGTTCACCGTGATGGGCAGCATGCGGCTGCCAAAGCCCGCGGCGAAGAACACGGCACGGCGGGCGCGGTAGGGCTCGAGCGCCATGAAGCCGGCGGTCGTGATCTCGTAGGGACGGGCCGCCTCGTCCTCGTCCTGACCGGACGCCCTGCGCACGAATCCCTCGATGGCGAGGTTCTCGAGTACGCGCGCGTCGGCCTTGTCCGAGCGCCCCGCCTCGCAGGCGACGAGCGCGTCGAACTCGGGGCGGGTGAGGGCGCGGCGGCGGCTGCAGCTCTCGTCGATCATCTGCTGGGCGGCGCGGCCAAAGTCGCGGGCCGCGTCGTACCAGATGCGCGTCCACTTGCCCACCGGAGAGCCCTTGCACTCCTTGAAGAGGGCCCACACGTACCAGTACCAGCCCACGACGGCCGTGGCGGCGATGCAGTGCAGGCGTTCCTCGGCCGTGGGCTCGCGGCCAAAGTAGCTGGGCAGGATCGCGAGGGCCTCGTCGAGCGTGTAGCCCGAGCCCTGCGCGATGAAGTTGCCGATGTCGCAGCCGTAGTCGCCCGTGGCCGCGTACTCCCAGTCGATGAGGCAGATGTTGTCACCCCTCACCAGCAGGTTGGGGCCGTAGAAGTCGTTGTGGCACAGCACGGGCTTGCCGGCGCCCGCGCGAAGCGGCCCCACGAGCTTGGCGATCTGCTGGTTGCGCGCCTCGAAGTCGGGCGGCAGCGGCCAGCCCTCCGCCTTGAGCAGGCGCACGATCTTCTTGGCCTCGTCGTAGAAGTCGAACTTCCAGGGAGACGTCACGCCCGACTCGTGGAGCTTGCGGGCGATGCGCATGGCGTGGGCCACCTGAGCGGGGTTGGCATAGTCGAACTCGGTGCAGCCCGAGATGAAGCGGCTGATCTTCCAGCCCTGGTGCCAGTCCTCGTAGACGAACGACGTGTCGAGGCCCAGGCGGCTCGCCGCCTCGAGTGCGAAGGCCTCGGCCTTGCGGTTCACAATCTCGTCGGTGCCGGCGCCGGGGTGTCGGTAGACGTAGCGCTGGCCCTTGCACGAGAAGAGCACCGAGAGGTTGGTGAGGCCCGCGTCGAGCGGGCGCACGTCGGTGATGTCGCCGCGCTCGCAGTCGAGCGTGGCGCAGATGTTGTCGAGGATTGTGGAGTCGACGTTCTCGAAGAAGTCGGCGTCGAAGGAGCGCAGGTCTCCCAGGTAGTCGAACTCGTTGATGACGCCCGGGCCCACCTTGCGCGCGTACATGGGCAGCTCGCCGGCGTGCTCGAGGAAGACCGTCTCCCACAGCTTGCCCAGGGTGTCGGGCGCGTAGTACTCGTCGGCGAGGATCTTGAGGTAGTCACGGGCAAAGGCCTCGTCGAGGTAGGCGGGGCCGTCCATGCGCCAGGTGTGGTCGACCCCCTTGCGGCTGCCCACGATGCGCTCGCCCGCGCCCAGCTCGATCGCCGTCTTGGCGTCGTGGCCCAGGCCCTGGCTCTCGACGGCCGTGGCGCACGAGCGCCACTCGTAGGCGCTGAAGAGGTTCTCAGCGTAGTACTGGTCCGACGGGCAGACGTAGGTGTTGCCCAGCCACTCGCGGGCGGCGAAGAGCGACGCGTGGTTGTTGCGCGTGGCGTACTCGGTGGTCTGCACGAGCGTGACGCCCAGCTTGTCCTCGAGGTAGTAGAAGCTCTCCTTCATGGGGCCCACGACGACGTGGATGTCCTCGACGCCGGCCTCCCTCAGCTGGCGGATGAGGCGCTCGATGAGGACCTCGCCGCGCACGCGGAAGAGGGCCTTGGGGCGCTCGAACGAAAGAGGCGCGAAGCGCCTGCCCATGCCGGCCGCCAGGATGATGGCCCCGCGCACGCGGTGGCGTTCGAGCAGATCCGCGCCCGCGTCCGTGAGGGCGAGGTCTTCTGCGAGAAGGCCGCGGCCCCGCAGCTCGCGCACGGCGCGGTTGGCGGAGCCGAGCGACAGGCCGGCGTTCGCGGCGAGCTCGCGCTGGGTCGTGGCGGGCTTGGTCGCGAGCGAGGCGAGGACGTCGAACTGGATGCGAGAGATCATGGGCTGTTCCTTGCTTGGGGTGGTTGGGGAGGGTGCGTGACGTGGCGGCATCGGCCGCGCTCGGGCTGGCGCCGATGCCTGCTAGCAGCTGCCGTGGCCGGCGATGCCGCGGGCGATGGCAGCGGCGACGCCCTGGCGCTGGGCCGCGTACGGCCTGCCCTCGAGCAGCAGCTGCTCCACGCGGATCCGGTCGAGCTCGCGCGGGTCCGTCTCGTAGGGGTCTGCCGAGAGGACCGTCATGTTGGCGAGCTTGCCGGGCTCGAGCGAGCCCCAGTCGCGCTCGTCGAACGTGGTCCAGGCGCCGTTGTAGGTGCACATGCGCAGGGCCTCGCGCACGGTGAGCGACTGGGCGGGGTTGCTGTGGTTGCACGCGCGGCTCATCCACAGGATGGGGTCGGGGTCGGTGCAGGGGGCGTCGGAGCCTGCCGAGATGGTGATGCCGCGGTCCCAGAGGTCGCGCAGGGGGTTGAGGCGCGCCGCGCGCTCGGCGCCCAGGATCTTCTCGAGGTAGGCGTCGGGCTCCTGTGGCCAGTCGATGAACGAGGTCTGCATCGGCAGCTGGATGTGGTGGCGCGCGCAGAGCTCGAGGCCCTCCTCGGTGGGCAGGCAGGCGTGGATGATGCCGTGGCGGTGGTCTGGCCTCGGGTGGTCCTCGAGCGCGGCGGCGAGCGCGCGGGTGGCCTGGTCGAAGGCGGCATCCCCGATGGCGTGCATCTCGATCTGCAGGCCCGCGCGGTTCGCCTCGACGCAGAAGCGCGTGACCTCCTCGTCGGTGTAGTAGAGCACGCCGGTGTCGCCCGTGCCCTCGTAGGGCTCGTCCAGCGCCGCGTCGGTGGAGCCAAAGCAGCCGTCGAGCGCGCAGGCGAAGCAGCCGCCGATGCGCGGCAGGTGACGGCTCGTGGCCACGCGCACGTCCATCGACTGGGGGAACACGCGTACGGCAAAGCCGCCCTGGGCGCTCTTGGCGAGCCAGCGCTCGAGCGAGATGTCGAGGTTTCCGGCAAAGCCCACGCCGCTCACATCGTGGACCATGCCGATGCCCTTGCCCGCGAGGTAGTCCATGGCGCGTTGGATGTTGCCCACGAGCTCGGGGATGGAGAGCGACCCCGTGATGAAGTCCGAGACGGCAAAGAACGCCTCCTGGTTCATCTCGCCCGTCTCGGGGTGGTAGCCGCGCAGGCCGCTCACGCGCTTCTCGACCCTCTCGAGCAGGCGCGAGTTGACGACGCAGGCGTGGCCGTCGTACTTCACGAGCATGAGGGGCCGGTCGGGGCAGACGGCGTCGAGCTCGGCGCGGCTCACGAGGCGGCCCTCCTCCACGGAGTAGGGCGAGGCGCCAAAGGCGATAAGGGTCTTGGCGGCGCTGTTGTGGGCAAAGTCGGCGACCATCTCGCAGATCTGCTCGTTGGAGCGTGCGTCCATGACGTTGAGGCCCGCGTTGAAGGTGGCGAAGCTCGCGAGATGCTCGTGGGTGTCGACGAAGCAGGGGACGAGGGCGCGTGGTCCCAGGTGCTCGACGGGGGTTCTCTCGTAGCGGGCGGGCAGGTCGTTGCCCACGTAGGCGATGCGGCCGCCCTCCTCGACGAGGTAGCGGCAGACGTCGTCGTGCTCGTTGACGGTAAGGATGTGACCCTCGTAGACCTTCATGCGTCTCCTGACGTTTGGCGTGACGCGTCTGCGTTTGACGCGGTGGTTGATCGCTTGTTCGCGAATGTAAGCGTTCCGTAAACGGTGAACATGCTAGTACGTGAACGCGCCCGCGACCGCGCTTCTCGGCCAACGGTGCCTGCGCCGGCTGGGAAGACCATGGGCGACAAGGACATGACCGAGCAACGCCGCCGCCAACGGGGTGCCGATCGCTAGCCATGAGACCCTCTCGCCAAAGACCCCTCTCGCCAAGGACCCCCCTCAAATTCCTAGGAATATGTCAATATGAGTATCCGCTAAATGCTGTTTTCGCCATTTTCCTAGGAATTTGTGGTTGGGAGAGCGGGGGACTGCTCGCCTGGTATTTGTGGTTGGGAGAGCGGGGCTGCTCGCCTGGCATCGTGACAACCGGGAAGGAGGCTGCCCGCGGTATCTCTCCTTTACATAACGTCGCATATGCAGGGATGTTGTTGAGATGGAAACACGATGCGGGTGCCGCGCGCGTGCGTGGCGCTATACTTCTGTACACATATGAAGTTCTCAAGTGCGGCGCCCCAGTCTCGGCGCCGCTGGTGGCGGGCGCGCCTGCGTCCGCCTTCTGAGAGGAGAGACGCATGGCAACTACCATCCCCGGCAGCCTCCGGGTCTCCAACGACGTCATCGCCGACCTTGCCGGCTACGCCGCGCTCGAGTGCTATGGCGTGGTGGGCATGGCCTACACGGACGCCCAGGACAACATCGTGCGCCTGCTCTCGCTCGGCAGCCTGCGCAAGGGCATCGACGTGAGCACCTGCGAGGGCACCGTCAAGGTCGACCTGCACACCGTGCTCGAGCAGGGCGTCAACATGGCGAGCGTCTCGCGCAACCTCCAGAGCGCCGTGCGCTTCACGCTCAAGGAGATCGCCCAGATTGAGGACGCGGACGTTACGGTCCACGTCGAGGACCTGCGCGCCAACAAGTAGCAACACAGAAGGCCCGGCCTCGCGTCGGGCCGCCGCACGTTACTGGCCCGCACCGCGCCCGGCCAGCCTACGATTTGGAGAGAATCTCACCTATGATTGCCAACACGATTCGCTCGTGCTTCCCCGTGGCCGCACAGGCCGTCGCCGACAAGTCCGAGGACATCAACAAGCTCAACGTCTTCCCCGTGCCCGACGGCGACACCGGCACCAATATGTCGCTCACGCTGGGCACCGTCGTGCGCGAGGTCGCCGCACTGCCCGCTGGCGCCGACATGGAGGCCGTCGCCAAGGCGATCACCCACGGCTCGCTCATGGGCGCGCGCGGCAACTCCGGCGTCATCACGAGCCAGATTCTGCGTGGCATGGCCGAGGGTCTCGTGGGCGCGCACGACCCCGTGACCACGGGCGACATCGCGAGCGCCTTCCGCAACGCCGTCAAGGTCGCCTTCAAGGCCGTGCGCAAGCCGGTCGAGGGTACGATCCTCACCGTCATCCGCGACATGAGCGCCCGCGCGGACCGCTGCGACAAGGAGAAGATGCCCGTTCCCGAGATGCTCGAGGCCCTCGTCGTCGAGGCCTACGAGAGCGTTGCGCGCACGCCCGACCTGCTGCCCGTCCTCAAGGAGAATGGCGTCGTCGACTCGGGCGCCTACGGCTTCGCCACCTTCGTCGAGGCCTTCGTGAACGCGGCCCTGGGCAAGAGCGGCGTCTCCATCGACTTCGACACCACCGTCGCCACGGCCGACGGCGCCCACAACGCCGCCGACGCGCGCGTCGCCATCGAGCTCAATGACGACTGGGAGGGCTCGGAGTACCGCTACTGCAACGAGTTCCTCTTCAAGGCCGAGGAGGGCTTTGACCCGGACGCCGCCCTCACGCACCTCGCCACGCTGGGCGACTGCGAGCTCGTTGTGGGCTCCTTCCCCGACTTCAAGGTGCACGTGCACTCCAACGAGCCCAACCGTGTGCTCGAGTACATGCTTCAGTACGGCCAGGTCTACGAGGTCTTCATCCACAACATGGACATGGAGGCCCACGACCGCACCGCCAAGATCGCCGACGACCAGGCGACCGCCCGCGAGCCGCGCAAGCCGCTGGGTTTCGTGGCCGTCGCCGCCGGTGACGGCGAGGCCGAGATTCTCAAGTCCCTGGGCGTCGACGTCGTGGTCTCCGGTGGCCAGACGATGAACCCCTCCACGGCCGACATCCTCGACGCCGCCGCCGCGACCAACGCCGACAGCGTCATCGTGCTGCCCAACAACGGCAACATCCGCATGGCCGCCGAGGCCGCCGCGAGTGCGAGCGAGGACTTCGAGATCGTCGTCGTTCCCACCAAGACGGTGCCCCAGGCATTCGCTGCGATGTTCGCGGTCGACACCGACGCCACCGCCGCCGAGAATGCCGAAGCCATGGTCGAGGCCATCGCCGAGGTCCGCGACGGCGAGGTTACGCACGCCGTGCGCGACTCCCAGGCGGCCGACGGCACGCCCATCCACGACGGCGACATCATGGGCATCGCCGGCGGCGACATCGCCATCGTGGGTTCCGACGTCGAGCAGGTGACCCTCGACCTCATCAGCAAGATGCAGGAAGAGGAGGAGGGCGACACCCTCACGATCCTTGCCGGCCAAGACATGGACGACGAGCGCTTCGAGGCCCTGTGCGACCGCATCGAGGACGCCCAGCCCGACCTCGAGGTCGACGCCCACCGTGGCGGCCAGCCGCTCTACCCCGTCATCTTCTCGATCGAGTAGGTCGCAAGGAACGTGGGGGCGGCTGGAGAGCCCGGCGTTGCCGGGACCCTTCCTACCATAGGCGAGGCGTCGATGCGCCTCGCACGCACGCGGGCGTGGGACGCTGATGTCTCACGCCTGCGTTTTGCTCGCGGGGCACGCGCCGAGGCCCTCGAGCGCATTGGCGTGCGCACCGTGCGCGACGCCCTGCTCCACGTGCCGCACCGCTACCTCGACTTCACGCGCGTGACGCCCGTGGCCGCTGCCGATATCGGCAGCGAGGCCACGGTGGTGGGCGCCGTCGACAAGGTGACGCTCAAGCGCCCGCGCCCGCGCCTGCAGATTGTCGAGGTGGCGCTCGTCGACGCCTCCGGCGTGCTCATGTGCGCCTTCTTCAAGCAGCCGTGGCTGGCCGAGCAGATCCATCGCGGCGACACCCTGGCGGTCTCCGGCAAGGTCACGTTTGCCTATGGCTTCAAGCAGATGACCCCGCAGTTCCACGAGGTCGTGGCCAAGGAGGGCGAGGCGAGCGTGGGCTCTGCTACGTTCGCTCGTATGCTGCCGGTCCACGGCGTGACCGAGGGGCTCTCGGCGGCCTGGATGCGCCGCATCGCGTCTGCCGCCGTGGCCGACTACGCCGACGCCTGCGACTACCTGCCCGCGAGTCTCGTTGCCAGCCACCGGCTCATGACGCTCGCCCGGGCGCTTCGCGAGGCGCACTTTCCTACCTCGCGCGTTGGCGCCGAGCATGCCCGCCGCCGCCTCGCCTTCGACGAGCTGCTCTGTCTGCAGGTGGCCCTGCTCGCGCGCCGTGCCATCGAGGTGGCAGACGTGCGCCCCCACCAGCACGTCGTTGACGGCCCGCACAGGGACGCACTGCTCGCGGCCCTGCCCTTCTCGCTCACGGACGAGCAGGACGCGGCCGCTCGCGACATCCTGGCCGACATGGCCGCGCCCCGCCCCATGAACCGCCTACTTCTGGGCGACGTGGGAACGGGCAAGACGGCCGTGGCGGCCGTGGCGCTCGCCGCCTGCGCAGACTCGGGGACCCAGGCCGCCGTCATGGCGCCCACCTCGGTGCTCGCGCGCCAGTATGCCGAGAAGCTCGGCCCCGTGCTCGACGCGGCGCAGGTGAGCTGGGCACTCGTGACGGGCGCCACCCCCACCCCCGAGCGCGCCGGCGTCGCGGGGCGCCTGGCAGCAGGCGAACTCACGGTCATCTTTGGCACCACGGCCGTGCTCGGCGACGACCTACAGTTTCATGACCTGTCGCTCGTCGTGGTTGACGAGCAGCACCGCTTTGGCGTGGGGCAGCGCGCCCGCCTGCGCGCCAAGGGCGAGGCGGCCGACCAGCTCACGATGACGGCGACGCCCATCCCGCGCACGCTTGCGCTCTCGGTCTACGGCGACCTCGACTGCTCGCGCATCACGCACCGCCCGCACCCGGGCGTGGGCGTCACCACCAAGCTCGTCACGCCCGAGAACGCCGACATCGCCCACACCGCGATCGCCGACGCCATCGCGGCGGGGCACCAGGCCTACGTGATCTGCCCGCTCGTGGACGACGCCGACGAGGGCGACGAGCTCGACGACGTGCCGCAGGCCGAGCTGGCCCAGACCTCGGCCAAGCCGCACTCGGCACTTGCCACCCACGAGCGACTACAGCGCGTGTTCAGGGGCTCTGAGGTGGGGCTGCTCCACGGACGCATGCCCACGGCCGAGAAGGACGAGGTCATGGCAGCCTTCCGCGCAGGCACCATCGACGTGCTCGTCTCGACCACGGTGGTCGAGGTGGGCGTCGACGTGCCCAACGCCACGGTCATGATGATCTGGGACGCCGACCGCTTTGGCCTGGCGACCCTGCACCAGCTGCGCGGACGCGTGGGCCGCGGCAGGTGCGCGGGCAGCGTCTACCTGGTGAGCGCGGCGCGCGGAACGAGCCCGGCGGCCAAGCGCCTGCGCTCGCTCGAGCGCACGAGCGACGGCTTCGAGCTTGCTGAGACGGACCTGCGCCTGCGCCACGAGGGCGAGGTCCTGGGATACCGTCAGAGCGGCGGCGTGACGCTTCGCCTCGTCGACCTCGTGGCCGACGCGGACCTCGTGGCGGCGGCCCATGCGGACGCCGAGGCAATCGTAGAGAGTGACCCGGCGCTCACCGACGCGCGCCACGCGCCCCTTTCGCGCGAGGTGCGCCGTCGGTTTGGCGCCTACTTCAGGGGAGAGAGGGCAGACAGATGAGAATCGTTGGAGGCAAGTGGAAGGGTCACCCCATCGAGGCCCCCGACGGGCGCGACGTCACGCGTCCCACGACCGACCGCGTGCGCGAGGCCGTCTCGTCGATGCTGCTCAGCGCCCGCGGCCTTTCGCTCGACGACGTGCGAGCGCTCGACGCCTTCGCCGGCTCGGGGGCGCTTGGCCTCGAGCTCTTGAGCCGCGGCGCCGCCCACGTCACCTTCGTCGACCTCGACCGCGGGGCCTGCGCGCGCGTGCGCAGAAACGCCGGCACCCTTGGCGCCGCCTCCGCCACCTTCGCGGTGGTACGCGGCGACTCGTGCCGCCTCGCGGCCGCGGGCAGCCTCGCGGGCGCGCCGTTCGACATCGTTTTGCTCGACCCGCCCTATGCCACCGAGGTGGACGTCGTCGCCGGCCTCGTCGGGGCGCTCGACTGCAGCGGGCTGCTCGCGTCCGACGCCATCGTTCTCTACGAGCGCTCCGCGAGCCGCCCCACGATCGAGCCGGCCGGGTTTGTGCCGCTCAAGCAGAAGCGCTATGGTCAGACGGCCGTCGACCTCCTTGGAAGGGAATCCTAGAGCATGAGCATGCCGACCCAGCACATCGACCGCATCGAGCACGTGGTCGTGCCCGGTACGTTCGACCCCATCACCTATGGCCACATCGACGTCGTGCGCCGCGCCCGCCGCATCGCCGGCCGCGTCACGGTGGCCGTTGCCGCGAGCCTGGGCAAGAACGGCACGGGACCGGTGCTGTCGCTTGACGAGCGCGTCGAGCTCGCCCGCCGCGCGCTTGCCGACGAGGGCGTGAGCGAGGGCGTCGACGTGCGCCCGCTCACGGGCCTGCTCGTCGACTTCTGCCACGAGGTGGGGGCAGGTGCCGTGGTCAAGGGCCTGCGCGCCATGACCGACTTCGAGTACGAGTTGCAGCAGGCAGACCTCAACTTTCGTCTGGCGCCCGACGTCGAGAGCATCTTCGTGATGAGCAACCCCGCCTATGGCTACGTCTCGAGCTCAATCGTGCGCGAGCTGGCGGGGCTGGGCGCCGACGTCTCGATGCTCGTGCCGCCCTGCGTGGTAGAGAAGCTGGGCGAGCACTTCTCGCACAAGGCATAAGCCGCGCTTTTATCGAACGTGTTTGTGTGGGGGAGTCGGAGCCTGCGGGTCACGGCTCCCTTCTTTGTGAGGAGACGGTGCGTTGCCCCCGTGACCTTGCGGCCCTATGAGAATCGTGGTTGCTAAACGTCCGAAATCAGACTATCATAGCAAGCCGTTAGTCTGATTTCGGATGATTTGGAGCATTGTGGAGTATGTAGACGAATCGCGGGCGCTCGATGCCAACGGCCTGGTCTGCATGGACGTGTGGAGTCGTAGCTTTGACTTGCTCTACCGCAAGAGCGACCAGCTCTACCACGAGATAGCCGTCAACTGCGGCATCTCCGAGAACGCCTATTGGCTCATGTACGTCATCTACACCTGCGGTGACACCGCCCCGATGCGCGAGCTCGTCGAGCGCTGCTGCAGCCCCAAGCAGACGGTTGCCTCGTCGCTGCGCGCGCTCGAGGGCAAGGGCTACGTCGAGATCTCCTTCTGCGAGGGCAGCCGCAAGAACAAGCAAGTGTCGTTCACCGAGACGGGCCGGGAGTTTGCGCGCACGCAGATCGTGCCGGCGAACATCGCCGAACGCCGGGCCTTCCAGACCCTCGAGCCCGTCGAACGCGCCGAGATGCTGCGCCTGGTCGAGAAGTACGCCGCGGCCATCGAGCAGGAGCTTGCGAACATGAAGGGAAGGGACAAGTGAGCAACAACGATACGACCATCGAGGCCGAGCTCAGGCGCATCGCGCGCGAGGAGGGCCTTAAGGGGCACGGCGCGGGCCTGCGTCTGCTCGCGCGCCTCATGGCCCCCTACAAGGGGCTCGTCCTCGCGACCTTCGTGGCGATGCTGTTCGACCTCTCGGGCATGCTGCTCATCCCCACGCAGCTCTCGGCCATGATCAACACGGCCGTGACGACGCACGACACGAGCGAGTTCCTCGTCCATGGCGGCCTCATGCTGGCGGCTGCGCTCGCAGGATCTGCCGGCTACATCGCCTCGACGTGGCTTGCCTCGCGCCTGTGCGCCAACGTGGGCCGCGACCTGCGCTGCCGCGTCTACGAGGCGTCGCTCAAGTTCCCGGCCGAGGACTTCAACCGTATCGGCACGGGCTCGATGATCACGCGCACGCTCTCAGACGCCAACGTGGTGCAGCAGACGCTGCTCATGACGATCCTCATGATCTTCCCCGTGCCCGTCATGTGCGTCATCGCCTGGGGCCTGGCCTTCTCGACCGATGCGGTCATGGGCTGGATCTTGCTTGCTGTGGCGCTCGTGACGCTTGCTCTCTCACTTGCCGCCGTACTCGGCACCGCGCCCGTCTTCGAGAAGCTCCAGAGCTTCATCGACGCGATGAACGCCCGCCTGCGCGAGGCCATTGGCGGCGTGCGCGTCGTGCGCGCGTTTGGCCGCGAGGAGCAGACGACGGCCACGCTCAACGAGACCTTCGAGCGTTACGCCACGAACGCCATCCGCGTGAACCTGGTCTTCGCCACGACCGACGCCCTGACGTTCTTCCTCATGAACGTCGTCGAGTCGCTCATCATGTGGAACGGCGCGAACCGCGTGGGCGCGGGCGCCATGCAGATCGGCTCCATCTCGGCCCTCATCGAGTACGCGATGCTCATCCTGTTCTTCATGATGATGGCCCAGTTCGCCATCGTCTCGGTGCCACGCGCCCTTGCGTGCCTGGACCGCGCCGTCGAGGTGCTGGCGGTGGAGCCGGCGATCGTCGACGGCCCGCGCGAGCTGGGTGCGGGCAGCGAGATGCGGGCAGACGTGCCCGTGGCGCGCTTTGTCCACGCGAGCCTGCGCTACTCAGACGCCGACGAGGAGACCCTGCACGGGCTCGACTTTGCCCTTGCGCGCGGCCAGGTCACCGCGATCATTGGCAACACGGGCTCGGGCAAGTCGACCATCGCCAAGATGCTGCTGCGCTTCGCCGACGTCACGGATGGCTCGCTCGAGTTCCTTGGCACCGACGTGCGCGAGCTCACCCAGGCGAGCCTGCGCGAGCGCATCTCCTACGTGCCGCAGAAGGCCTGGCTCTTCTCGGGCACCATTGCCGAGAACCTGCGCCAGGGGGCGCCCGAGGCAGACGACGCGCGCCTGTGGCATGCCCTCGATGTGGCCCAGGCAGACTTCGTGCGCGAGCTTCCGGGCGGCCTCGACGCCCGCGTGTCGCAGGGCGGCACGAACTTCTCGGGCGGCCAGCGCCAGCGTCTGGCCATCGCTCGCGCCCTCGTGCGCGAGGCCGACCTCTACGTCTTCGACGACTCGTTCTCGGCCCTCGACTACAAGACCGACGCGGCGCTGCGCCACGCCCTTGCGCCCGAGCTCGCCTGCGCCGCCACGCTCATCATCGCCCAGCGCGTGAGCACCATCCGCGACGCCGACCAGATCGTCGTGCTTAGAGACGGGCGTGTCGTGGGGCTGGGCCGTCACGACGAGCTCATGAAGACCTGCGACACCTACCGCGAGATTGCCGAGTCCCAGGAGAGGGGAGGCCACCATGACCAGCGCTAACGACGAGCTCGAGTACCAGGCGCCCGAGGCGCCCGAGGAGCTTGCGGTTCCCGAGCACGCCGGACGTACCGCAAGGCGTCTGTGGGAGGCGGCCGCAGGGCAGCGCTGGCGCGTCGTCGTGGCCGTCGTCTCGAGCGTCCTCTACGTCGCCGCGAGCCTGGGGGCCGTTGCCTACTCGGCCGACCTCATCGACACGCTGTGGGCCAACATCCAGGCGTGCCGGGGCGCGGGCGAGGCGTTCTCCGTGGCGCTCAACAACGGTGGGGCGCGCATCCTCACGTTCTTTGGCATCTGGACGGTGGCCTGGGCCTTCTACGCCCTGCAGGCCCTCGTCATGGCGAGCTTCGCCGAGCGCCTGAACCTGTCGCTGCGCCGCCGCATCTCGTCCAAGATCGAGCGCCTGCCGCTTGCCTACTTCGACGCCCACCAGCCCGGCGACACCATCAGCCGCGCCACCAACGACCTCGACAAGATCTCTGAGTCGATGCAGCGAGGCCTGCTGCAGCTCGTGACCTCGGTGGTGTTCGTGATTGGTGCCATTGCCGTGATGCTCACCTACAACGTGCGGCTCACGCTCGTGTTCGCCGCCTTCACGGCGGTGGCCCTGCTCGTCACGAAGTTCTTCGCCTCTCGCGCCCTGGCCGCCGGAAGCGCCCGCCAGGACGCCCTGGGCGCGCTCACGAGCCAGGTCGAGCAGGCCTACTCGGGCCGCTCGGTGATCCTTGCCTTTGGCAGCGAGCTCAGCAGCGCTGAAAAGGTCGCGGCCGACGCCACGCGCCTTGCCAACGCCAGCGCCCGCGCGGACTTCCTCACGAACGCCGTCGGACCTGCCATCCGCTTCCTCATGCGCCTGTGCCAGGTGACGATTGCGGTGCTCGCGGGCACCATGCTCGTGGCGGGTCAGCTCACGGTTGGCGCCTTCCAGGCGTTCTTCCAGTTCGTGACGCAGGGCTCCGAGCCCCTCACGCAGCTGGGCCTCACGGTCAACATGCTGCAGGGTGCGCTTGCCGCCGCCGAGCGCGTGTTTGCCCTGCTCGACGCAGACGAGGTCGAGGCAGACCCCGCGAACCCCGCGACGCTCGCGCACCCGGTGCGGGGACGCGTGGCCTTTGAGCACGTGCGCTTTGGCTACAGCCCGACCAAGCCCCTCATGCGCGACGTCTCTCTTCTGGCCGAGCCCGGACAGAAGATCGCCATCGTGGGCGCCACGGGCGCCGGCAAGACCACGCTCATCAACCTGCTCATGCGCTTCTACGAGGTCGATGGCGGCCGCATCACGCTCGACGGCGTCGACACGCGCACGATGCGCGCGGCCGACCTGCGCGCCGAGTTTGGCATGGTGCTACAGGACGCGTGGCTGTTCGAGGGCACGGTGGCCGACAACATCGCCTACGGCCGGCCCGACGCCACGCGCGAGGAGGTCGTGGCCGCGGCCAAGGCGGCCCACGTCGACTTCTACATCCGCACGCTGCCCAAGGGCTACGACACCGTGCTCGCCAACGACGCCGAGAGCGTGAGCGCGGGCCAGCGGCAGCTCCTCACCATCGCCCGCGCAATGCTCGCCGACCCCGCGATTCTCATCCTCGACGAGGCCACGAGCTCGGTTGACACGCGCACCGAGCAGGCCATCGTCCATGCGATGGAGACGCTCATGGCCGGGCGCACGAGCTTCGTGATCGCCCACCGCCTCTCGACGATCGTCGATGCCGACCTCATCCTCGTGATGGACCACGGCACGATCATTGAGCAGGGCACCCACGAGCAGCTCATGGAGGCAAACGGCGCCTACGCAAGCCTCTATCTGAGCCAGTTCGCCTAGCGAGCGAAATAATGGTGACAATGGGGTCAGGGCCCTTTGTCACCCTTTCTGAAAATGAGGGAGCGCCCGTGCACCCCCCCCTCGCTCACCGTTTGTGGCTGGTTCGCGTGCCTGATGCGACAAGATGCCCCCTCGCGTGCTCAACGTGACTAAATCGAGCTCCGTAGCTTCAATCTTTGTCGCGTTGGGCACGCGTCTTGTTTGGGCAGCGGAGGGCTGCGCCAAGTGCTACCCTCGGGTGCGGACACAAACTCGCGCACGCGAGGACAACCCAAGGGAGGAACCATGCCCTGCACCACCATTCTCATTGGCAAGAAGGCGAGCTACGACGGCTCGACGATCGTTGCCCGCAACGAGGACTCCGGCAACGGCACGTTCGAGTCGAAGCGCTTCGTCGTAGTCGACCCGGATTCGCAGCCGCGCCACTACACCTCGGTCATCTCGCACGTCCAGATCGACCTGCCCGACGACCCGCAGCGCTATACCGCCGTTCCCAACGCCAACCTCTCCCAGGGCATCTGGGGCGAGGCTGGCTTTAACGAGAGCCAGGTGGCCATGAGCGCCACCGAGACGCTCACCACCAACGAGCGCGTGCTGGGTGCAGACCCGCTCGTGGCCCTCAGGCCCGCCAAGGGAAAGCCGGGCGAGCCGGGCTATGAGCCCGAGGTCGCCGGTGGCATTGGCGAGGAGGACTTCCTCACCATCGTGCTTCCCTACATCCACAGCGCCCGCGAGGGCGTGCTGCGCCTGGGCGAGCTGCTCGAGACCTACGGCACCTACGAGATGAACGGCACCGCCTTCTCCGACGCCGACGAGATCTGGTGGATGGAGACCGTGGGCGGCCACCA
The DNA here is from genome assembly GCF_958346945.1 of uncultured Parolsenella sp. Lineage (NCBI taxonomy): Bacteria > Bacillati > Actinomycetota > Coriobacteriia > Coriobacteriales > Atopobiaceae > Parolsenella > uncultured Parolsenella sp. The sequence goes on along the minus strand of NZ_CATVTL010000003.1, from coordinate 85,576 downwards.
CTGGATCGCCCGCCGCGTGCCCGACGAGGCCTACGTCACGATGCCCAACCAGCTGGGCATCGACGAGTTCGACCTCGATGACGCCTTTGGCGAGCAGAGGGACTGCCTGTGCTCGGCCGACCTGCGCGAGTGGATGGCCGCGAACTACCTCGACCTCACGTTCTCCGACGCCGACCTCGGCCTCGCGGGCTCCGATGACGAGGACGCCGCTGGCACAGACGGCGTGCACGCCCTCTTCAACCCGCGCGAGGCCTTTGGCTCGCACACCGAGCGCGACCACGTCTACAACACCTGCCGCGCCTGGGTCATGCAGCGCGCGCTCAATCCCTCCGACATCTGGGACGGCCCCGACGCCGACTTCACGCCCGACTCCGACGACATCCCCTGGTGCCGCGTGCCCGAGCGCAGGCTCACGATCGAGGACGTCAAGGACGTGCTGTCGAGCCACTACGAGGGCACGCCGTATGACCCCTACGGCAACCTTGGCACGCCCGAGCAGGCGCACCGCTACCGTCCCATTGGCATCAACCGCAACTCGCAGCTCGCCGTCCTGCAGATTCGCCCGTACGCGCCCGCTGCCTGCCGCTGCGTGCAGTGGATGGCCTACGGCTCCAACGCCTTCAACACGCTCGTGCCCTTCTACGGCCTCGTGAGCGACACGCCGGCCTACCTGCGCGACACCACCGACACCGTGACAAGCGAGAACTTCTACTGGGCAAACCGTCTCATCGCTGCAATCGTCGACCCCCACTTTGGCGACAACATCAACGCCATCGACAACTACCGCGAGGTCACGATGGCCTACGGCCACCAGGTGCTGCGCGAGTGCGACGCGGCGGTGGCGGGTCTTGCCGAGGGCGCCGACGTCGCCGAGCTGCTCGAGGCTGCCAACGAACGCGTGGCCGAGAGGCTCCGCGAGGAGACCGGCAAGCTCCTGGGGAAGGTCCTCTACACGTCGAGCATGAAGATGCGGAACGGTTTCTCGCTGTCCGACCACTAATCCGGTCGATACCGCGAACGTGGCGCGCCTGGCTCCCCGTGGGGCCGGGCGCGTCGCTTTATGCGGATACGTCCTGGGCCAGGATGGTGCCGCCGCCCAGGCACTCATCGCCCTCGTAGACGACGACGGCCTGGCCAGGCGTGATCGCGCGCTGGGGCGTCTCGAACTCGACCCTCACGCGCCCGTCTGCCAGCGGCGTGACGAGGCAGGGTTGGTCGGGCTGGTGGTAGCGCACCTTGGCGGCTGCCCGCAGGGGAGCGACGGGCACCTGTCCCGCGACCCAGTTCCAGTCGCCGGCGACAAGCTCGCTCGAGAGGAGCTGCTCCTGCTCGCCCAGGGTCACGGTGTTGGCCGTCGTGTCGATACCAACCACGTAGACCGGGTGGGCGCAGGCCACGCCCAGGCCCTTGCGCTGGCCGAGGGTGTAGCGCAGCGCCCCCGCGTGCGTGCCGATGACGTTGCCCTGTGCGTCGAGGACGTCGCCGGGCCGCGCCGCGCGGCCCGTGCGCGCCTCGATGAAGCGCAGGTGGTCGCCGCCGGGCACGAAGCAGATACCCTCGGAGTCCTTCTTGTGCGCGCTCGACAGCCCCATACGCTCCGCGAGGTCGCGCACCTCGGACGCCTTGTGGAGGCCGCCCAGCGGAAACATCACGTGGGCGAGGCGCTGCTGCGTGAGGCCAAAGAGGAAGTAGCTCTGGTCCTTGGCCGCGTCGACGCCCTTGAGCAGGTGGTAGCCGCGCGCGTCGTGCGTCACGCGGGCGTAGTGGCCGGTCGCGAGGTGGTCGCACCCCAGCTCGAGCGCGCGGTCGAGCAGGGCGCCAAACTTGAGGTGGCGGTTGCAGGCCACGCAGGGGTTGGGGGTGAGGCCCGCCTCGTAGCCCGCCACGAATGGGTCGATGACCTCGCGGGAGAACTGGTTTGTGTAGTCGAAGGTGTAGTGGCGGATGCCCGCGTCCCAACAGGCCTGGCGGGCGTCCGCCACGTCGTCGGTGCTGCAGCAGGTGCGCTCACCGGGACGGTCGTCCTCGTTGCTTGCGAGGCGCATCGTGGCGCCCAGGCAGTCATAGCCCTGCTCCACCAGCAGGTTTGCCACGACGCTCGAGTCGACGCCGCCGCTCATGGCAACGAGCACGCGCCCCCTACCCACGGCCCACCTCCCTGGCGCGGGTCCGCAGGGTGGCTGCGACGTCTGCGATGGCCGCGGCCGCCGCGTCGACGTCTGCCTCGTCGTTCTCGGCCGCATCGAGCGAGATGCGCAGGTAGGTGCGCGCCTCCTCGTCACCCACGCCCATGGCGGCGAGCACGTGGCTCTTCTCGACGGCCCCCGCCGCGCAGGCAGACCCCGCGCTCACGCAGACGCCGCGTCCGTCGAGCAGAACGAGCGCGCTCTCGTGGTCGACGCCCGCGAGCGTGACGGCCACGATGCCGCCCACGCGCCGCTCGGGCAGGGAGGGCCCTAGGACGCGCGCGCCGTCGATGCGCTCGAGCTGGGCTACGAGCCGCTCGCGCAGGGCCTCGAGCCTCGCGCGGTCTGCCTCGAGGTTGTTTGTGGCCTCCCTGAGCGCCGCCGCCATGCCGCAGGCGCTGGCGACGTCGGCGGTGCCAGCGCGGTGGCCGCGCTCCTGTGCGCCGCCGTGGACGAGCGAGGCCGGCACGATGCGGTGGGAGCACAGCAGCGCCCCGGTGCCGCGCGGCCCGTGGAACTTATGGGCCGAGAGGGTGAGCAGGTCAAAGCCGTCGCGCGTAAAGTCGAGGGGGAGGTGCCCCGCGGCCTGCACGGCGTCGGTGTGAAACAAGATGCCGCGCTTGCGGCACATGCGGCAGACCTCGCGTACGGGCTGCACGGCCCCCACCTCGTTGTTCGCGTACATGAGCGAGACCAGGGCCGTGTCCTCGCACAGGGCCGCCTTGACGTCCTCGACCGCCACCACGCCGTCTGGCTGCGGCTTTACGAGCGTTATCTCGAAGCCTCCGCCATAGGGGCCGTCTGCGCTCGCGAGCCAGTCGAGGCAGCGCAGGACGCTGGGGTGTTCAATGGCCGAGGCCACGATGTGCCGCCTGCCCTCGCGCGCGCCATGGGCGGCGCCCGTGAGCAGGGCCTGGTTGTTGGCCTCGGAGCCTCCCGAGGTGAACTCGACCTCGCTCGGGCGGGCATGGAGGCACTCGGCCACGGTGCGTCGCGCTCCCTCGAGGGTCTGGCGTGCGGCGTCTCCCGCAGCATGCTGGCTCGCGGGGTTGGCGAAGGCGTCGCCCGTGCCTATGAGGCGCATGGCGTCGAGCGCCGCCGTGCTTGGCCTGGTGGTGGCCGCGTTGTCGAGGTAGATGAGGCTCATGGCTTCCCGTTTCGGTTGGGACAGTTAAGCCCGTAGCCTTATTGTCCCAAACCGCAGGTAACGTGGGACAGAAAGGCTACGGGCAGATGTGTCCCAGGGTGGTTAGTTCTGCTCGACAGCCTTGCCGTGCGGGGCGGAAGGCGCGTTGCGCATGGCGAGGATGGTGCGCTCCATGAGCTCGGGGAGCTCCCAGCCCAGCGCCTCGGCGCCCTGGACGATGACCTCGCGCGAGCAGCCCGCGGCGAAGCGCTTGTCCTTGAACTTCTTCTTGAGCGACTTGACCTCGAGGTCGTCGACGCTCTTGGAGGGGCGCATGAGGGCGGCCGCTCCAATGAGGCCCGTGAGCTCGTCTACCGCGAACAGGACCTTCTCCATCTCGCTCGTGGGCTCGTACGGCGTGTCCGTGAGGCCCCAGCCGTGGCTTGCGCACGCGCGCACGACAACCTCGTCGATGCCCGCCTCGCGCATGATCTGCTCCTCGCGCACGCAGTGCTCCTCGGGCCAGCGCTCAAAGTCGAGGTCGTGGAGGGTGCCCACAACCTGCCAGAGGTCTGCCTCGTCCTCGTGGCCCAGCTGGGCGGCCATGTCTCGCATGACCTCGCCCACGATGCGCCCATGGGTGCGGTGGAACTCGCCCTCGTTGTACTCGTCGAGCATCTCGAGCGCCTGCTGTGGAGTGGGAACCATGAACCCTCCTGTCGTCGGTCATTTCTCTCCATGATACGATTTTCCCATTATCCTATAGTATTGATAGGAAATTGATACGGCCCGGCGCGCAGCCGACGGCGGGCCCGCGGCGCCCCTGGCGCGAACACGTCGGCGCCAAGGAGGATGGAATGCTCGTTTCTACGAAGGGCCGCTATGCCCTGCGCGTGATGGTTGACCTCGCCGAACATGAGGGCGAGGGTTTCATCCCGCTTCGCGACATCGCCGCGCGCCAGACCATCTCCGACAAGTACCTCGAGAGCATCCTCAAGGCGCTCGTGCGCGACCATCTCATCGAGAGCCTGCGCGGCAAGAACGGCGGCTACCGCCTGGCCCGCGCGGCCGAGGACTACACGGCCGGCGAGGTGCTGCGCTCCACCGAGGGCTCGCTCGACCCCGTGGGTGGCATGGACGACCTCGTGCGCTTTCGTGCCGAGGAGCCTCGCTGCCACGAGATGTGGGAGAAGCTCGGCGCACTCATCGGAGACTACCTCGACGGCATTCGGGTGAGCGACCTCGCCACCGTCTCCCTCGCCGGCAACGACTACGTGATCTAGCTCGGTATGTCAGCGGGGACGTGCTTTCTGTCATATGACAAAAGACACGTCCCCACTGACATATGACAAGAGGCGCGCCCCCATTGTCATACGCCTCCCGGTGCCGCTCGTCCCCTCTATTTTTGTTGCGCAACAAATAGTTGAGCAGCGGTATTAGCAGAGGATTGAACTTTTCAAGCTGCGCTCGAGTCGCACGAGCCGTCTCTCCAACGACCAGATCGTCGAGATGGTGTGCGGTCCTTCTGGCAAGCCGCTCGAGGACGCGCTGGCCGCGTGCCACCAGGAAGTGAACCTCTACCGCAACGCGCTCACGAGGCCGGCGGGGTCTGCGGGGATGGGGTCATACGAGCGTGCCGAGTCGGTCATGGTGCTGTTCATCGCGGCGGGCTGCTCGGCCAACGTGCACGCGAGTGTTACGTACGCGCTCGACTACGCCAACACGACCTGCGCCGGTGGCACGTCGACGCCGCTGCACGTGGCCGTGGCGGGCCTGAGTGGCGCGGACGAGCGCGCCGCTGCGACGTCGTCGTTGGGCTCTCCGGTCTGGTCGCCCTGCTCGGCTACGAGCTCGCTGGCTTCACCAGTCCGGTCGCTGGCGGTTGCCGCTTCGTCTGCCTGCGCCTCGTTGCCTGCGTCTTCCTCGGTGGGTGCGTATGCCTGCTCGGATGCATCTGGCTTTTCACCCAGCTGCTGGGTGACCTTCTCGTCTTCTTCCATGGTCCCTACTGGCTCGTGGACGTTTGGTAATCCTTAAGCTAGGGGAGTTTCGGACAAAAACGTTGAGCAACAAATGCGAGTGGTAGGTGCGCAAAGCGAGCGTGCCGCTTGCGTGCCGCGAGGCAAAACCGCGCGGCCCGAAGCTGCCTACTTGCGGCGGCTCTCGCGCAGCTCGTCTATCTCGTGTTTGTTCTGCTCGTGAATGCGCCGCAGCTCGCGGGCGTGGCGCTCGCGGAGCTCCTCGGCGCGGGCCAGGTAGTCGGCCGCGGAGAGCCGCACGCCCTCGCGACGCAGCTCAGCGCGCTCGGCATGGAAGGCGCGCTCGGCCTCGCGCAGGCGCTCGTGGTGCTCGTGCACGATCTGGCGCGCTGTCTCGGGGCTTGCGGCGATACGCTGAGCGGCCTCGACGGGGCTCGCCGAGATGGCCACGCGCGATATGTTCGTGAGCACGGGAATCACGAGCACCGACAGCGCGCCTGCGCACACGAGCACGCTTGCCATGGCGCTGGGCATGGCGCCGGCCCCAACCGCGGCCTCGGTGAGTGCCACGATGAGCGGCAGCGCCATCGTGCAGTAGAGGGCCGCCGAGACCTTCTCGCCCGCGGGCATGTCGCGCGTCTCGGGAAACGCCCGCAGGCACAGCCCCACGGGAAGGGCGCGCACCAGCAGGAGCAGCGCCACGAAGGTGGCGAGCAGCGCGGGGTTGGCGCCCACGGCCGCCACGTCGATGTCCATGGCCGAGTAGACAAAGAAAACGGGGATGAACAGGCCGTTGCCCATGGCCTCGACCTTGGCGAGCAGCCCCTTGCCCTGTTCGGGCGGCAGCACGCGGCGCAGGATGAATCCGGCGGCAAACGCGGCCAGCACCGCATCGAGGTCAAGTGCCGCCGCCAGGGCGAGCAGGGCCACGAGCAGCAGTAGCGTGGCGCGCAGCAGTGCCTGCGAGCTTGTCTCGGCATTGTCGGACAGAAAGCGCACAAGGCGTCCCCCCAGGTTGCGCACCCGCTCGCCGCCGCGTGCCACCATGACGCACACCACGACGAAGCCCACGAGCACGGCGATGTTGGCCGCCATCGAGCGGGTGGGGGAGAGCATGATCGACATGGCCACTACGGGCAAAAGCTCGCCCATGGCGCCGTACGACTCGATGACGCCGCCCACCGCGGTGCCGCCCAGCTCGCGGTCGCGCATGATGGGAACGAGCGTGCCGTAGGCGGTGGTTGTGAGCGCGATAGCGAAGGCGGCCGAGCCCGCCATGGAAAGTTCCAGGTCGAGAAGGGCCGTGGCCGCTGCGGCAAGCGCCATGCAGATGGCCCAGCACACGGCGCCGTGCCTGCCCGCACGCCCCGCGAGCTCGCGCAGGTCGAGGTCGTAGCCGGCGATGAGGAACAGGATGCCCATCCCCAGGCGCGACATGAGCGCGAGCCCCTGCGAGGCGTGGACGACGCCCAGGCAGTGGGGTCCCAGTGTCGCACCCGCGGCCACGAAGAACACGACCTCGGGGATGGGCCGGCCCGGGATGAGGCTTGCCGCAAACGACGACAGTACCACGACGGCGAGCATCGTGGCGAGCATTGCGAGCTCCGTAGTCATGGGCCTCCTCTTGGTTGGTTTGGACCCTTCTGTTTTACCCAATATGGCGGACACGTCCGCATGATTTCGCGCGCGAGCCATTCGGTCGTATTATGTAATGCGGAAAACTACGCGTGCGCGCACGCAGATGACGGGAGTTGCCATGACCGATACCAATGCCCAGCTCAAGGCCCAGATCGACGAGTTTGTCGACCGCGTGTGGCCCGAGGTGCTCGACGACATCGAGTCGCTCGTCTCGCACAAGAGCGTCGAGGACCTCTCGCAGGCCGCCGAGGGCGCCCCCTGGGGCCCGGGCCCGCGCGAGGCGCTCGACGAGGCCCTCTGCATCGCCAACGTCTGCGGCCTCGAGGCCCACGACTGCGAGGGCTACCTCGGCTTTGCCGACGTTCCCGGTGCCTCGTCCAAGCAAATCGCCACGATTGCCCACGTTGACGTCGTGCCCGAGGGCACGGGCTGGCACACCGACCCCTACCAGATGGTCCGCCGTGACGGCTGGCTGCTTGGCCGCGGCGTCACCGACGACAAGGGCCCCGCGGTGCTGTCGCTCTACGCCGGCCGCTTCTTTGCCGAGCAGGTCGAGGTCACGGGAGAGCCGCTGCCCTACACCCTGCGCGTGATCCTCGGCGCCAACGAGGAGACCAACATGGGCGACGTCGAGTACTACCTCGCCCACTATCCCGAGCCCGACTTCCTCTTCACGCCCGACGCCGAGTTCCCGGTGTGCTGCGGTGAGAAGGGCCTCTATGGCGCCACCGTCCGCTCGGCCACGATCGCGGGCGAGGCGCCTGGCGCGCGTATCGTCAGAATCGAGGGCGGCACGGCCACGAACGCCATCCCGAGCCTCGCCGAGGCCGTCGTGCGCGCCGGTGCCTCCGAGCTGCCCGCGGCAGACGGCATCGAGGTCGTCGAGGCGGGCGAGGGCCTCGCGCGCGTCACCGCCCATGGCATCGGCGGCCACGCGAGCATGCCCGAGGGCACCAGGAACGCCATCGGCATGCTGTGCTCTTACCTGCTTAAGGCGGGCGTCTGCTCTGACGCCGAGCGCGCGTTCCTCGAGCTCGAGGGCACCATCCACGCGAGCACCGACGGAACGAGCCTGGGCATTGATGCCACCGACGACGTCTTCGAGCCGCTCACCTGCATCGGCGGTACCATCCGCACCACCGGGGACGGCCGCATCGAGCAGACGCTCGACGCCCGCTATCCCAAGTCGACGACCGCCGAGGCCATCAGCGAGCGCCTGGGTGCGCTTGCCGCCGCCCATGGCTGCGAGTTCGAGGCGGGCCGCGCCGTCGTGCCGTTCTATGTGAGCCCCGACTCGCCCGAGATCCAGACGCTCGTGCGCTGCTACAACGAGTACACGGGCAAGGACACCAAGCCTTTCACGATTGGCGGCGGCACCTACGCCCGCCACTTCAGGAACGCCGCGAGCTTTGGCCCCGAAGAGCTCGACCTGCCCACGCCCGAGTGGGTGGGCCAGATCCACGGCCCCGACGAGGGCGCCAGCGAGGAGCAGCTCAAGCTCTCGCTCAAGATCTACATCTACGCAATTGCCGAGCTCATGAAGCTCGACCTCTAGGGGGACGGTTTTGGATCGCGCAAAGCAAATCTCGGAGTCCGTGGAGCTGGGCATTCTTCTCGCGCTTGCCGGCGGCTTCATGGACGCCTACTCCTACATCGCCCGCGATGGCGTCTTTGCCAACGCCCAGACTGGAAATATCCTGCTCGTGGGCGTAAACCTCTCCGAGGGCGACCTCATGAAGGCGGGGCGCTACTTCTTCCCGGTGCTGGCGTTTGCCCTGGGAATCATGCTCGCAGACCTTATTCACGAGCGTTTCTCAAGCGTGTTTCACTGGAGGCAGCTCACGGTCTTCTGCGAGGCGGCGATCCTTCTGGGCGTGAGCTTCATTCCGGGCACGATGAACCTCGCGGCGAACTGCTTTACGTCGTTTGCCTGCGGCATGCAGGTCGAGAGCTTCCGCAAGATCCACGGCCACGGCATCGCCACCACGATGTGCATCGGCAACCTGAGAAGCGCGCTGCAGAGCGTCGACGACTACATCATCACGCACAAGAAGGGCTTCCTCGAGAACGGCCTGCTCTACTTTGGCGTGATCCTCACGTTCGTGCTGGGCGCCGTGCTGGGCAACGTCTGCATCCACGCGCTGGGTCTGCATGCCATCGCGGTGGCGTCGGCGTTGCTCGCCGTGTGCTTCTGCATCATGTTCATCGATCGCGAGGCCAACAGCAAGCGCGTCCAGCGCCTGGGCTAACGGCAACCTCTCCAATGAAAAACGAGACGAAGGGACTGTCCCCTCGTCTCGTTTTTGCTATCTGTCGGGCTCGTGCTCGATCGACTCCATGACGCCGTTCATAACGTCGTCGCCGGTGAGCGACCCCAGCAGCGTCGCAAAGCTGCGCGCGACGGGGAAGACCTCGGCGTCGAGCGAGCCCTGCGCGGCCTCGACGAGCACGCCGATGACGCGCTCGGTGGGGGCGAGCGGCACGCTCGCGGCCTCGAGCACCTCGTCGACCTCGTCGCCCTCGACGGGGCGCTCGCCCTCGAGGGCGCGCAGCGCGTGGAGCTCGAGCGCGGCGGCGCCCGCGCAGGTGGCGCGGCTCACGGCGGCCTTCTGGTAGCAGGCGTCTGCCACCTCGATGTTTCCCAGCTGCCACTCGAGGTAGGCGAGGCGGTAGTAGCCCACGCCCACGCCCTGCGGATCAAAGGCCACCTCGAGCCAGCCCCGCAGCTCCTCGGCCGCGGCCTCGTTGTCGTCCAGCAGCTCGTGGCAGCGCACGATGCGCAGCATCGCGGCCATGTCGAGCGGGTCGAGCTCCTGGGCGCGGCGGGCAAAGGCGAGCGCCTCCTCGACGCGTCCGCGTTCGAGCAGCGCGCTGCTCATGAGGAGCTGCGCGCCGTAGTAGGCGTCGGGCACGAGCTGGGTCTTCTCGCCCTCGGTCGCCATCAGGCGGTTGTAGAGGGTGCGCGAGACGTAGCTCATGAACTGGCGCCAGGTCCTGCCATCCCCGTCGCGGTAGGTGTCGAGCGCGTCGATGGGGGCGAGAAGGTCACAGAGCACCTCGATGGCCTCGCTGGCCTTGCCCTGCTGCAGCAGGTCGGTCGCGCGGTCGCAGCCACGCGACAGCTCGTCTCCCTCGACGAAGTCTTCGACGAAGGCGAGCTGGTCTGCGGTCGAGAGCGAGCCCTCGATGATGTGGCGCGCGCACCTTTTGCCCGCCTCGACCACCGTGGGGTCGGCGTCGTTCTCGGTGAGTCGCAGGATGCGGCGCACCGAGCGCTCGGTGGAGCCACCCAGCTCGCGCACGACGCGCTGGGCCATGAGCTCGCGGCGGGCACTCTCGTTGATCGACATCTCGCTCACGTGGTCGACGCCCAGAAGGCGTGCCTCGAAGCTTGGCAGCACGCGGCTCGACAGGTCGACCGACTCGTAGCGGCCGCGCGGGCAGAAGCGCTCGGAGTCGAGCTCGAAGCCCTGCTCGGTGCCCGAGAGCCTGCCGTTGATGGTGGGGCAGCGAACGCCCAGGCGCGCGCAGACCTCGGCGGCGTCGAAGTCCTCCGAGAGGTCGAGCTCACGCAGCTGCTCGCGCGAGACGTCTCCCGAGAGCAGGCATGTGTGGTGGCTGGGCGTCTCGAGCGTCACGGCCACGAAGGCGTGGCAGATCCTGCGCGAGCTGCGGAAGGCGTGCGCGGCGAGTAGCAGCGCGCAGCGTTGGGCGTAGTCGGCCGCCAGCCGGTCGCGCATCTGGGCCGAGCAGCGCACGATGCGCCCCAGCTCGGGGGAGTAGACGCTTGCGGGCTGGGCCGCGGCCGGCACGAAGGAGCACACGATCGCGGCGTCGCCTCCCATGAGATTCACGCGGAACTGCGCGGTGAGGCGAAGCGGCAGGCGAAAGGTCTCGATGCCCGCCGAGATGGTCTGGCGTACGCCCCACTCGCCCATGACGTCGCTCATGCTCGCGCGCGGGATGGGTGTGGAGCCCAGCTGCGCGCAGATCGACGAAGCGAGCGCCTGGTTGAAGCGGTAGCAGTCCTCGATGGTGACCTCTTCGGGCTCCATGGTCCCCTGCGCGTGCTTGCGGAAGTGCTCCCAGGCAAAGAGCGCCCGGTTGAGGGCACCCTCGGTGGCAAGGACGCGCAGCATGTCGGCCCAGGCCACCGTGTCGTCGACGACGCGCAGGTAGAAGGTCTTGCTGCGGCCCGTGTAGACCACCACGACGTGGGGGAGATGGGCATCGGGGTCGAGGATGCCGGCCTCCCTCAGGCCGCGGGCGAGGTAGGCGCGGATGGCGTCGGCGTCAAAGTTGTCCTCGCTGCCAAGGTCGGGGCGGTAACGACGGGCGATGCGCTTGAGCACCGCCCAGGGCCGCGGGTTGCGCGAGAGCCTGCGGGCAAGCCGCTCCATGTCGAGCAGATCGACCTCCTCGCCCTCGTTTGCCTCGCCGTCCTGGCCGGCGTCCTTGGGGACGTCGCCGCCATCGGAGTCGCCCTCGTCCTCGTGTTCGAGGTAGTCGACGATGGCATCGAGGTCATCGTCATCGAAGGGCTGCTCGGGGCTGGCGCTCGAGCGCGGGAAGGGTCGCGGTTCGTTGGCGGAGGGGACTGCGCCGCCGTTCTCAACGGTGGCTGCAGCGTTCGGGGCGGGGGAGGCTGGCGTGGCGCCGGGAGCTGCCGCCTTGGTGGCCTTCTCGGTCTGCTCGAGGCCCTGGGGTGCCGGCGGGCGCACGTCCGCGGGGGTCTCCATGCCGCCGTTGCGCCTGCGATTGCGCGCGCGCCTCACCAGGGCGAGGGCGAGCACGGAGGCGCCTGCGGCGATGGCCGCCGCCACGATGTCGAATCCATGGGTGCCCAAGCGTCTCTCCTCTCGGCTCGCGTGCCGGCAGCCCGTACCTGTATCCTTACTACTATACCCATGCGCGCCGGCGCCCCTCGCGCCGCGCCTCGCCACACCCAGGGAGGACCCATGACCCAGGACATCCAGGCACTCGCCGCTCAGGTGGTCGAGGCCATTCGCGCAACGCCCGAGCTCGCCCAGCGCCTCGTCGAGGCGCCTGCGGCAACCGTCGAGAAGATCTGCGGCGGCAACCCCGGGGTAGACCTCACGTCGCTCTTCATGGCCGTCCTCGACAAGCTCGAGGGACTCGACGTCGACCTCTCGCGCCTCGATCTGTCGCGCCTCGACCTCGACGCGCTCGACCTCTCGAGGCTCGACCCCGCGCGCCTGCTCAGCATCGCCACCAAGCTTGGCGTCGACGTCTCGAAGGTCGACATGGGCGCCATCGCGAGCAAGATGCTCGCGGGAGGTGGCCTCGGCGGCCTTCTGGGCGGCCTCTTCGACGGCAGATAGAATGCCGCCTGGGACAAATTAGCCCGGAGCTTTATCGTCCCAAACCGCAGGAAACGTGGGACAGAAAAGCTCCGGGCTTTATCGTCCCAGGCCTAGGCGAAGCGATGCATGAGAAGTCCCGGCAGCGGCAGGGCGCTGCCGTCGGACGTCTCGAGCTCCTCTTGCGTCACCAGCAGGGCAAGCGGGTGCAGCACCGGCGCGCGCTCGTCCAGGCTCCCGCGCCTCTCGCGCATGGCGTCTGCCACGAGCGCCGCTGCCGCAGCCTGCTCCTCTCCCGCCACGACATGTCCCTCGAGCTGCCCAAACGTGGCGCAGATGGCCTCGACGGCCTCGGGGCGGCTCACGCGCCACAGCACGAGCTGCTCGCCTGCGCGCTGCAGGTTGTAGAGCGGGGTCGAGGTGCGCGCGGCCCCCAGGATGTAGGAGAGCACCACGTTCGCGGGGTAGGCAATCGTGACGGGCGCGTCGTGCGCCCCCAGCGCCTCGAGGTGGGCCGCCACCCGCTGGGCCTCGTCCTCGTACGCCTGCCCGCAGGCGACGCTCCCGCCCAGCTCGGACAGGTCGCAGCAGCACGCCACGGCCGTCGTCACCGCGCCGTTGGCGGCGTGGGCCACGAGGTAGAGCGCGCGCGACACGTCGCAGGTGTAGTCGCCCGCCGCGATGGCGGCGTCGAGCTCGGCGGCCGTGGCAAACGCGCGAGCCGCGGCAACGTGATCTGGCTCGGGACGCGTGCAGGAGAAGGGCGAGACGAGCATGGCGCTCCTTTCATGGGAAGGCGACCGACGCACCCGCTCGGGCTTGCCGGCCGCCTTGGCTGGGACAGTTGCTCAGGCACCTATTGTTCCGGGGACGTTACTTGATGACGCGGACGCGGTAGACGGCCGGAATCTCCTTGAGGGCGGCAATCGTCGTGTCCTCGAGGTGCTCGTCGGTGTCGAACATCGTGTAGGCATTCTCGCCGGCGCTCTCGTTGACCATGCGCTGGACGTTGGCGTTGTCCTTGGCGAGGATGGCCGTGATCTGGCCGATCATGTTGGGGACGTTGGCGTGCAGGCACGCGATGCGGCTCGCGGCGCGCGCCTTGCCCATCGAGCAGGCCGGGTAGTTCACCGAGTTGGCGATGTTACCGTTCTCGAGGTAGTCCTTGAGCTCCGAGATCGCCATGTCGGCGCAGTTGGCCTCGGCCTCGCCGGTCCCCGCGCCGGAGTGCGTGGTGATGAAGGTGCTGGGCATCGCGACCGTCTTGGGCGTGGCGAAGTCCGTGGCAAACCACGAGAGGCGCCCGCCCTGCAGTGCCGCGTCGACCGCGTCCTCGTCGACGATCGTCTCGCGCGCGTAGTTGATGAGGACGGCGCCGGGGTTGAGCAGACCCAGGACCTCGGCGTCGATCATGCCGATGGTGTCGGCCTTGCTCGGCACGTGCACGGTGAGGTAGTCGCAGCCGCGGCACAGGTCCTCGAGCGTGCCCACGCGCTGCACCTCGCGCGACAGTACCCAGGCGTGCTCGACCGAGATGAACGGGTCGTAGCCAAAGACCTGCATGCCAAGGTCGACGCAGGCGTTTGCCACTTTGGAGCCCACGTTGCCCAGACCCACGACGCCGATGCGCTTGCCCTTGAGCTCGCGGCCCACGAAGGCCTTCTTGGCCTTCTCGGCGTCGACGAGGATGTTGGGGTCGTCGGCGTGGGCGCGCACCCACTTCATCGACTGTACGACGCCGCGGCTCGACAGGATGAGCATCGCGATGACGAGCTCCTTGACGGCGTTGGAGTTGGCACCCGGCGAGTTGAAGACCACGACGCCCTTCTTGGCGTACTCGTCGACGGGGATGTTGTTGACGCCGGCGCCGCAGCGGGCGATGGCGCGGATGGAGTCGGGCAGATCGTAGCCGTGGAGGTCGGTGGAGCGCATGAGGATGGCGTCGGCACTGGCCGTCTCGTCGACGAAGTCGTAGCCCTCGCCAAACTCGACCTTGCCGTCCTTGGTGATGTCGTCGATCGTCTTGATGTGACGCATGGGGTCTCCTTCTCTGCGCGAGCGCGTCGCGCGAAGTGGCTGCTAGTTGGTGTGGGCGGCCTCGAACTCGCCCATGTAGTCGACAAGGGCGCTCACACCCTCGACGGGAACGGCGTTGTAGACGCTCGCGCGCATGCCGCCCACGAGGCGGTGGCCCTTGACGCCCACGAGGCCGCGCTCGGTGGCGCCCGCGACGAAGGCGGCGTCGAGCTGCTCGTTGCCGGTGCGGAACGTCACGTTGGCGATGGAGCGGCTGGCGGGCTGGGCGTGGCCGTGGAACAGGCGGCTGTGGTCGAGGTAGTCGTAGAGCATGCCGCTCTTCTCGCGGTTCATGCGCTCCATGGCCTCAAGGCCGCCCTGCTCCTCAATCCAGTGGTAGACCTTGCCGCACAGGTAGATGCCAAAGGTGTTGGGGGTGTTGAGCATCGAGCCCTTCTTGGCCTGCAGGCGATAGTCGAGGTAGGAGGGGCAGCAGGGGAGTGCCGGTCCGTCCTTGATGAGGTCGTCGCGCACGATGACCACGGTGACGCCCGCGCATCCGGCGTTCTTCTGGGCGCCCGCGTAGACGAGGCCGTAGCGGCTCACGTCGATGGGCTCGGCGAGGAAGCAGCTCGAGACGTCCGCGACCAGCGGAATCTCGCCGGTCTGGGGCAGCTCGTGGTACTGCGTGCCAAAGATGGTGTTGTTCTGGCAGATGTAGACGTAGTCGTAGCCCGTGGCCTCGGCAAGCTCGCCCACGCCCGCAACCTCGGGGATGCGGTCGAAGCCGGTGTACTCGCTCGTGGCCAGGATGTCGGCCTCGCCGTACTTCCTGGCCTCCTCGCACGCCTTGTTGGCGAAGTTGCCGGTGACGAGGTAGCCCGCGCGCCCGGCGCCCATGAGGTTCATCGGGATGCCGGCGAACTGCAGCGTGGCGCCGCCCTGCAGGAACAGCACCTTGTAGTTGCTCGGGATGTCGACGATGCGGCGCAGGGTGGCCTCGGTGTTGTCGAAGATCTTCTGGTACGCACTAGATCGATGACTCATCTCCAGCACGCTCATGCCGCTGCCCTGGTAGTCGAGCATCTCGCTGGCGATTTGGGCCAGTACACTCTCGGGCAGGGCCGCGGGTCCTGCTGCGAAGTTGAAGACTCGAGCCATGGTTCCTCCTTGCCGCCCCGTGGGCGCTTGGTTTGCCTCCGCTTTCAGGAAGGCACGTGTGCAAGTGTCATTAGGATACCCGCGTTGCGTGGAGGCGGCGCGTTACGCCTTGGTAACGAATGGCGCCCGCGAGCCTAGCGTGCAGCTCGCGGGCGCCGTGCTGGGACAGTTGCTCAGGCATCTATTGTCCCGGGGCTAGTCCTGGGCCTTGGCCTCGTCGAGGTAGGAGTAGAGGGTGTACTTGGAGATGCCAAAGTACTTGCAGACCTTGGGGCCGGACTTCGTGATGAGGAAGGCGCCCGCGTCGTTGAGGTAGCGGATGGCGCGCACGCGCTCGTCCTTGCTCATGAGGGCGGCGGGCTTGCCCACGAGCTGCACGCTCTGCTCGATGAGGTCATCGAGCAGGTCTGCCACCGAGCGCACGATGGGCTCTGGGTCGCCGATGGGGTCGTCGCCGGGACCCGTGCCGGTGATCGAGTTGAGGGCGTCTGCCGCGGCGGAGAGCACCGTGATGTCATAGTTGATGCCCAGGATGCCCACGGGAATGTCGTCCGCGTTGCGGATGAAGACGGTCGAGGAGCGCAGGATGCGGCCGTCGGGCGTCTTGGTGAGGTAGGCCAGGCGGTCGGAGAGCTTGTGGACCTTGCCGGCCTTCACGGCGTCGAGCACGATGTGGCTGGGGCCGTCGCCCACGCTGCGCCCCGTGACGTGGCCGTTCTCGATGGCGACGATGGACTTCTCGGGGTCCTTGGTCTCGAGGTCATGGACGACGACCTCGCAGTTGGAGCCAAACTGAACGGCGATGGCGTGTGCGAGACGAGCATAAAAGTCAGTCTGTGCGGCGTCCATGTTTTACCTTTCGCCAAAATAGCGAGGACAAGTTGGCGGGTTGTATGCGGGCGCTGTGCCGTTCGCCCGTTCCGATGTTTCGTTCTACCTGCAAAAACTAACACAAAGTTAGTATCGGTCACAAGATATAATAAGTTACGTCGAATCGATTCTGCGGGAGGCTCCGTGAACGAGAAGGTTGCACAGCTCATGCCGTTCATCGACTTTCTGGGCGCTGCCCTAGGAAGTGCGACAGAGGTTGTGCTGCACGACCTCTCCGACCCCGACCACTCGGTCGTTAAGATCGTGAACGGCCACGTCTCGGGCCGCACGGTGGGCGCGCCCGCCACGGCCTTCTCCCTCAAGATGGCCGAGCAGCTCCAGCACTCGGACGACTGCTTCGTGAGCGACTACGTGAGCACCACCGCAGACGGCCGGCCCCTGCAGAGCTCGTCGTACTTCATCCGCGACGACGAGGGCCAGATCGTGGGCATCATCTGCGTCAACATCGACCCACAGCCCTTCCGCACGCTCGAGGACGGCATCAAGGCCTTCATGGAGGCCTACCGCCACGGCGGCTCCGAGGAGTACCACGACACCAACCTCGACGCCGTGCGCAGTGCCTACAAGGCGTCGAGCGTCGAGGCCCTCTCCATCGGTGGTGCCGAGACGGGCGTGGCCGAGCAGGTCCGCTCGCTGCTGGGGGCGCTCGGCAAGACGTCGAGTGAGCTTGACCAGGCCGGCCGCATCGACATCATCCGCAGGCTCGAGGCAGCCGGCACCTTCCTTATCAAGGGTGCGGCCGCAGACGTCGCCGGCGAGCTGCACGTCTCGGTGCCGAGCATCTACCGCTACCTGCAGCAGGTCCGCCGCCAGGGGTAGGGACCCGCGCCTTCCTCTCCTGGTCTGCATCCTCATGCGCAGCTAACATTCTCGTCAATCTTCCAAGTGCGTGTCCAACGCGGGTAATACTCGGGCTCTAGGGCCCATGGCTACCTGCGTTTGGCACGCGCTTTCGATAACTGGCTGCGTTTGGCACGCACCATGTGCGGCTCTCGCGCTCGGCGCGCTGGACCTCAGGCCGGCCGCCCCAAATATGGCCCCAACCGGCGTTGTTGCTTTAAATGCTCATCCATTCGTGGCCATTTTCCTACCGTTTGCAACAACTATTTATTATCAAGCGTGATGAGAAATTATATTCAAGACACCCGATGCGGAGAAGGTCGCACCTTTCGCGAAGGACCACGCCCCTCTCCGTGACCAACGGCACGAAACTCGCAGGTGGGCGTACGCGTACGGTACGAGCCACCTGCGGTGCCGGGGCTTCAACGACACGCGGGCAAAAGCCGCCCGCCTTGGTCTAAGGGAGAAACCCACCATGGAAGAAAAGCTCGACAAGTTGTTCCACCTCAAGGAGCGTGGGACCAACGTCCGCACCGAGGTCCTCGCTGGCCTCACCGCCTTCGTCACTGCCGCCTACGTGCTCGCGGTGAACCCCTCCGTTATGAGCGCGACGGGCATGGACTCCGGCGCCGTCTTCACGGCAACGGCGCTCGTGTGCTTCCTCGGCACGCTCGTGATGGCGTTGCTCACCAACTACCCGTTCGTGCTGGTTCCGAGCATGGGCCTCAACGCCTACTTTGCCTACACCGTGGTGCTGGGCATGGGCTATAGCTGGGAGACCGCGCTTGCCGCCATCTTCCTTGAGGGCGTCGTCTTTGCCCTCATCTCACTCACGAGCCTGCGCGACAAGATCTTCAACGCGATTCCGCTGAACCTTAAGTACGCAATCTCGGCGGGCATCGGCCTGTTCATCACGATCATCGGCCTCAAGAACTCCGGCCTCGTCATCAGCAGCTCCGCCACGCTCGTCTCGATCTTCTCGTTCACCGGCAGCATGGCCGACGGCACCTTCAACACGGCTGGCATCTCGGTTGTCCTGTTCCTCGTTGGGCTTGTCATCACCGGCATCCTCATGGCCAAGAACGTCAAGGGCAACATCCTGCTTGGCATCCTCATCACCTGGATCCTTGGCATCGTCTGCCAGCTCTGCGGCCTCTACGTTCCCAACCCTGACGCCGGCTTCGCGAGCCTGCTGCCCGACTTCTCCAACGGCCTCGCCGTTCCCTCGATCGCCCCGACGTTCATGAAGATGGACTTCTCGCACATCGCCGACCTGGGCTTCCTCGTGGTTGCCTTTGCCTTCCTGCTCACGAGCCTGTTCGACACCGTCGGCACCCTCATTGGCCTGGGCGCCAAGGCCAATCTCCTCGACGAGGATGGCAACATGCCCGGTGTGCGCGGCGCCATGATGGGCGAGTCCGTCGCCACGATGATCGCCGGCGTCCTGGGCAACTCCGCTACCTGCTGCTCGGTCGAGGTTGCCGCTGGCATTGCCGAGGGCGGCCGCACCGGCCTCATGGCCCTCACCACCGGCGTGCTCTTCCTGCTCTCGATGTTCCTCTCGCCGATCTTCCTGGCCATCCCGTCCTTCGCGACGGCCCCGGCCCTCGTCCTCGTTGGCTCGATGATGGCAAGCTCGGTGCTCTCAATCGACTTCTCCGACCCCTCCGAGTCCATCCCCGCCTTCCTGTGCTTCGTGGGCATGCCCTTCTGCTACAGCATCGTCGAGGGCATCTCGCTGGGCATCATCTCCTACGTGGGCATCAACCTGTTCTGTGGCAAGGAGAGCCGTAAGAAGATCAGCCCGATGATGTACGTCCTTGCGGCCATCTTCATCCTCAAGTACGTGCTTATCTAGCATCTAGCCAAGCCAAGCAACCGGCGGGCGCCGCGCGCTCGCCTTCGATGGGAGAAACCATGGACAACTCGTTCGTTCTCAAGGGCAACGTCTGCTACAACACCACCCCGCAGGAGGTCTCCTGCACCGCCAACGGCTACGTCGTCTGCGTCGACGGCAAGAGCGCCGGCGTATTCGCCGAGCTTCCCGAGAAGTACGCGAGCCTGCCGCTCGTCGACTGCGGCGACCAGCTCATCATCCCGGGCATGAGCGACATCCACATCCACGCCCCGCAGTACGCCTTCCGCGGCCTGGGCATGGACCTGGAGCTGCTCGACTGGCTCAACACCCACACCTTCCCCGAGGAGGCCCACTACGCCGACCTCGAGTACGCTGGCCGCGCCTATGACATCTTCGCCAACGACGTGCGCCGCAGCGCCACCACCCGCGCCGTCGTCTTTGGCACCATGCACGTCGAGGGCACCGAGCTGCTCATGGACAAGCTCGAGCAGACGGGCGTCGTGAGCTACGTGGGCAAGGTCAACATGGACCGCAACGGTGGCGAGAACCTCGAGGAGACCACCGAGGCCTCCGCGGCCGACACCCGACGCTGGCTCGCCGATGTCGAGGGCAAGTACGAGCGCACGATGCCGATCATCACCCCGCGCTTCACCCCGAGCGTCACCGACGAGCTCATGACCCAGCTTGCCGACATGGCCCGCGAGCACAACCTGCCCGTCCAGAGCCACCTGTCCGAGAACCCCTCCGAGTGCGGCTGGGTCAAGGAGCTCTGCCCCTGGAGCGAGTGCTACGGCGACGCCTACGACCACTTTGGCCTGCTCGGCAACCGCACCGTCATGGCGCACTGCATCTACTCCGATGACCGCGAGGTCGAGCTGCTGCGCGCGAGCGGCACCTACGTCGCCCACTGCCCGCAGAGCAACGCCCAGCTCTCGAGCGGCATCGCCCCGATTCGCCGCTACATGGACCTGGGCATGAACGTGGGCCTGGGCACCGACGTCGCCGGCGGCGCCAACCTCTCAATGTTCCGCTGCATGTCCGACGCCGTAGCCGTCTCCAAGCTGCGCTGGCGCCTTGTCGACGACAGCCTGGCCGCGCTCACCACGCAGGAGGCCCTGTGGCTCGCCACCGTGGGCGGCGGCTCCTTCTTTGGCAAGGTCGGCTCCTTCGAGGAGGGCTACGAGTTCGACGCCCTTGTCCTCGACGACTCCGCCATCGCCACCCCGCGTGACCTTGACGTGTGGGAGCGCGTCGAGCGCTACGTCTACCTCGCCGAGGAGGGCGGCAAGATCGCCCGCAAGTACGTCCGCGGCCGCGAGATCAACCTCGACTAGACCTGAGCCATATCGCTCCTTCAACCTGCCCCCGACGGCCCTTCCCCTTCGCCGTCGGGGGCATTTCTGTGCGCGCCATGTGGCCTGTTGTCGCGCGTGCCAAAGGGGCCGGGCCTGTTGGCTCATCTCGCACATGACTGAGGGGTGCACACATGACAGGGGACGTGCCTTCTGTCATATGACAAAAGGCGCGTCCCCTCCGTCATATGACCGGCTTTCCGTTCGTGTCGGTCGCATGCCATGGGGAGAATCTGCAGGCGCATTTGGCACGTCGGGAGGCGCCAGGCCCGGCGGCGTGGCCCCGAACATGCGTTGTTCTCAAAACCAACTAACGAAACCGCAGCTAACAATATGTGTTCAAGGTTTGTGGGCAACTACCGTTCACCGATTTGCCCTCGAGCGGTCACTAATTCGCAACCTTCCATAAACCCGCAGTTATTACAAATAGTTAGGTTTGATAACATTCTGTTTGCCCACTGCCGTTAAGCTGAGTTCTCGAGCCCAACGGCATTGCTTTGGGGACAATTGCACCATGCGATTTGCATGGTCGCATGCGCGAGTGCGGGGGAGGGCCCGCCTCCGAAATGGTTCGGCGCGCGAGGCACGGTACCACTGGTCAAAGGTGACAAACCCCGCCTGAGACAACGAAGGGAGCACCATGCTTATTGTCGGCAACGGTCGCGTCATCACCCGAGATGCGGATAAGCCCTATCTGGAGCACGGCGCTGTCGCCATCGAGGGCGACACCATCAAGGCTGTTGGCGACGAGGCTGAGCTCAAGGCCGCCAACCCCGGCTACGAGTACGTCGACGCCCACGGCGGCGTCATCATGCCGGGTCTCGTGAACTGCCACACGCACATCTACTCCGGCCTCGCCCGTGGCCTTGCCATCGACGGCTGCAACCCCACCAACTTCCTCGAGAACCTCGAGCAGCAGTGGTGGAAGATCGACGACAACCTCACGCTCGACGGCACGCGCGCCAGCGCCTACGCCACGATCCTCGACTCCCTGCGTGACGGCGTCACCACGATTTTCGACCACCACGCGAGCTTCTGCGAGATTCCCGGCTCCCTGTTCGCCATCAAGGACGTCGCCGAGGAACTCGGCATGCGCTCCTGCCTGTGCTACGAGGTCTCGGACCGCCGTGGCGACCAGAAGCGCGACGAGTCGATCGCCGAAAACGCCGAGTTCGCCAAGTGGGCGCACGAGCAGCGCGTCAACGACGACAACAAGATGATCGCCGCCATGTTCGGCGGCCACGCCACCTTCACCCTCTCCGACGAGACGATGGACAAGATGGCCGAGGCCAACAACGGCCTCACCGGCTTCCACATCCACGTCTGCGAGGGCATGAACGACGTCTGGGACTCCCGCCTCAACCGCGGCGGCATCAGCCCCATCGAGCGACTGCTGCAGCACAACCTGCTTGGCCCCGACACGATGCTGGGCCACTGCATCCACGTGACGCCCGCCGAGATGGACATCATCAAGGAGACCGGCACCTGGCTGGTCAACAACCCCGAGTCCAACATGGGCAACGCCGTGGGCTGCGCCCCCGTGCTCGAGTTCTTCCGCCGCGGCATCCCCGTGTGCATGGGCACCGACGCCTACACCCACGACATGCTCGAGAGCCTCAAGGTCTTCCTCATCATCCAGCGCCACAACGCCGCGATGCCCAACGTGGGCTGGGGCGAGGCCATGACCATGCTGTTCAAGAACAACTACGCGATGGCCTCCAAGTACTTCGACCGCAAGATCGGCGCCCTCACGCCCGGCGCCGCGGCCGACGTCATCGTCATGGACTACCCGGTCTTTACGCCCTTCTCCGACGAGAACATCGACGGCCACATGCTGTTCGGCATGATGGGCAAGAACTGCCGCACCACGATCGT
The DNA here is from genome assembly GCF_958346945.1 of uncultured Parolsenella sp. Classification (NCBI taxonomy): domain Bacteria; kingdom Bacillati; phylum Actinomycetota; class Coriobacteriia; order Coriobacteriales; family Atopobiaceae; genus Parolsenella; species uncultured Parolsenella sp. The sequence goes on along the minus strand of NZ_CATVTL010000003.1, from coordinate 63,333 downwards.
CAACGGCAAGGTTCTCTACAAGGACCGCGAATTCGTGGCCTTTGACGAGGAGCGCATCAACGCCTGGACGCTCGAGCAGTCCAAGAAGCTCTGGGGCACGCTCAACAACCGCACCTACTAGGTAACCTCGGGCCGGCTCGCCGGTCCGTGAGCCCGGCGCCCCCTGCGGGCGTCGGGCAAACCGCGTCTGGGCCGGGGAGCCCGGGCGCGGCAGACGACCTCCGCGGGGCCGTCGCGCGCGGGTGTCACCCGCGCGTTATTCAACTCGCCCATGCCGCGCGGTCTCGGCTGGGCAGGAGAGGAGCTCACAATGAGCGACATCATGAGGCCGATCCCGTTCGCACAGCTTATGGACTGGATCCTCACCGAGAACACCGAGAAGGGAAGCATCTTCGGCGTTCGCAAGATCGTGCGTCACGAGGGCGGCGCCGACCCGATCTTCGCCGAGAAGATCGAGACCCCCTTTGGCCCGGCCGCGGGCCCCAACAGCCAGCTCACGCAGAACATCGTTGCCTCCTACGTTGCCGGCGCCCGCTTCTTCGAGCTCAAGACCGTCCAGGTCATGGACGGCGCCGAGCTGTCGAAGTGCGTCGCCAAGCCCTGCATCGTGGCTGAGGACGAGTGCTACAACTGCGAGTGGTCGACCGAGCTCGAGGTCCCGCAGGCCATGAGCGAGTACATCAAGGCCTGGTGGGCCTGCAAGCTGCTCGCCCGCGAGCTTGGCCTGGGCGACCCCAACGGTTTCGTCTTCAACATGAGCGTGGGCTATGACCTCGAGGGCATCAAGAGCGCCAAGGTCGACGCCTACATCGAGGGCATGAAGGACGCCTCCAACACCGCCGTCTGGGCCGAGTGCCGCGACTGGGCCCTCGCCAACCTCGACCGCTTCGAGCACGTCGACGCTGACTTCGTCAACTCCGTGAGCCCGCACGTCTCCAGCTCCGTCACCGAGTCGACGCTTCATGGCTGCCCGCCCGACGAGATCGAGCGCATCGCCACCTACCTCATCACCGAGAAGGGCCTCAACACCTACATCAAGTGCAACCCGACCCTCCTGGGCTACGAGTACGCCCGCGAGCGCCTCAACAGCCTTGGCTTCGACTACATCGCCTTCGATGACAAGCACTTCGTCGAGGACCTGCAGTGGGCCGACGCCGTGCCGATGTTCAAGCGCCTCATCGCCCTCACGCAGGAGCGTGGCCTCGCTTTTGGCGTCAAGCTCACCAACACCTTCCCGGTCGACGTCACCCGCAAGGAGCTGCCGAGCGAGGAGATGTACATGTCCGGCCGCTCGCTGTACCCGCTGACGATCCACCTGGCCCAGAAGATCTCCTCCGAGTTCGACGGCAAGCTGCGCATCTCCTACTCCGGCGGTGCCGACGCCCAGAACATCAAGAGCCTCTACGGCGCGGGCATCTGGCCTATCACCATGGCCACGACCGTCCTGAAGCCCGGTGGCTACGAGCGCTTCAGCCAGATCTCGCACGTCCTCGAGGGCGTCGAGCGCAAGGACGAAGTCGACGTCGCCGCCGTGACCGCCCTTGACGAGGCCGTCGCGGCCGACCCCAAGTACAACAAGCCCATCAAGCCGGTTCCGAGCCACAAACTCGACTGGCCGCTGCCGCTCACGAACTGCTTCACCTCGCCCTGCCGCAACGGCTGCCCCATCGAGCAGGACATCCCGGCCTACCTGGCCGCCGTTGACGAGGGCCGCCTGGCCGACGCCCTGGCCATCATCGCCGAGCGCAACGCCCTGCCCTTCATCACCGGCAACCTCTGCCCGCACCCCTGCGGCACCAAGTGCATGCGCGCCTTCTACGAGCCCGAGGGCGCTGCCATCCGCGCCTCCAAGCTCAAGGCCGCCCGCGGCGGCATCGACGAGCTGCTGGCCTCCATCAAGGCCAACAAGCCCGAGGTCGTCGAGGGTGCCCAGGGCAAGAACGTCGCCGTCATCGGCGGCGGCCCGGCCGGCATGGCCACCGCGTTCTTCCTGACGCGCGCCGGCGCCAAGGTCACGATCTTCGAACGCAAGGACACCCTGGGTGGCGTCGCCCGCCACATCATCCCGGCGTTCCGCATCGCCGACGAGGACATCGACCGCGACGTCGAGCTGTGCTGCGCCTTTGGCGCCGAGGTCAAGCTCGGTGTCGAGGTCAAGAGCGTCGACGAGCTCAAGGCTGCCGGCTACACCGACGTCGTGGTCTGCTGCGGTGCCTGGGCTCCCGGCCACGTGGGCCTCGAGTACGGCGAGGAGATCGACGTCCTCGACTTCCTCGGTGCCGCCAAGCGCGGCGAGGACCTCTCGAGCCTCGGCTCCGACGTCGTCATCGTGGGCGCCGGCAACACCGCCATGGACGCCGCCCGCGTCGCCAAGCGTCTCCCGGGCGTCGAGAACGTCCGCATCTGCTACCGCCGCACCAAGCGCTACATGCCCGCCGACGAGGAGGAGCTCGCCGAGGCCCTCTCCGAGGGTGTCGAGCTCGTCGAGCTCGTTGCCCCCAAGGGCGTGCGTGACGGCGTCCTGACCTGCGACAAGATGGTCCTGGGCGAGCCCGACGAGTCTGGCCGCCGCAGCCCTGTTGCCACCGGCGAGACCATCGAAGTCCCGGCCACCGCGGTCATCTGCGCCGTGGGCGAGCACATCGAGGGCGACCTCTACGAGGCTGCCGGCGTCGAGACCGACCGCCGTGGCCGTCCGGCCGGCTGCGCCACTGGCGTCGAGGGCGTCTGGGCTGCCGGCGACTGCCGCCGTGGCCCCGCCCGCTTCGTCGACGCCATCGCCGACGCCCAGCAGGTTGCCAAGCAGATGTGCGGCGTCGACTTCTCCAAGTACTCCGAGGCCAACGTCCGTGCCGGCCACGAGGCCAGCTGCTACGAGCGCAAGGGCGATCTGCGCCTGGGCTGCGCCGGGTGCCAGAACAGCTCTGGCTGCCTTGGCTGCGCCACCGTCTGCGAGGCCTGCTGCGACGTCTGCCCCAACCGCGCCAACGTCTCCATTACCGTCCCGGGCCTTGCTCAGCACCAGGTCGTCCACGTCGACGGCATGTGCAACGAGTGCGGCAACTGCGCCGTGTTCTGCCCGTGGAGCGGCCGCCCGTTCAAGGACAAGCTCACGCTGTTCTGGAGCGCCGAGGACATGGGCAACTCCGAGAACCGAGGCTTCCTGCCCCAGGCCGACGGCACCTTCCTCGTTCGCCTCGAGGACGGCATCGGCTCCTACGACGTCGATGACGCCAACTGCGGCCTGCCCGAGGAGGTTCGCCTGACGATTGCCGCCGTGCGCGACAACTACGCCTACCTGCTCGCCAAGTAGCATGCGTTAGGCGGCCGGGCGTCCCTCCCGCGTCCGGCCGCATCTTCTAGGGAGTTATGGACAGTATTGGACGCGCGGGCGCGGACGCATGTGCCTGCGCCCGTGCGTCCCGCGAGAAACGAAAGGCCGTGCCATGGCCTACGACAAGCATAAGTACGATCAAGCGAAGACCCCCACCAAGCCGGGCGCGCCCAAGCGTCCGAGAAAGCCCCGTCCGGTTGCCGTCGTCATGTGCAATGGCGGCTGCGACCTGCAGGGCTGCAAGCAGGGCTGCATCGGTTGCGCCACCTGCGTGGGCGTCTGCCGCAAGAATGCTATCCACATCAACGAGCGCGGCGTCGCCGTCGTCGACCGCGACGCTTGCATCGGCTGTGGCCTGTGCATACGCTCCTGCGAGCAGAAAGTCATCCAGCTCGTCGAGCGCGAGTTCACGATCACGGCGCGCTGCTCCAACACCGAGAAGGGCTCCGACGCCAAGCTCGAGTGCGACAACAGCTGCATCGCCTGCGGCGCCTGCGAGCGAGCCTGCCCGTCCGGCGCCATCCACGTGGTCGACAACCACGCCGTGATCGACTGGGCGCACTGCATCGCCTGCGGCATGTGCGCCACCAAGTGCCCCAGAAACGTCATCCGCGATGCCTTTGGCATCGTGGCCGAGAAGTAGGGAGGAGAAGACGATGGCATCTGAGTACACGCTGCACATCAACGGCAGCGACTACACCACCACAGAGAACAAGCCGCTCCTTCGCTACCTGCGCGACGACCTCAAGCTCACGAGCGTCAAGGACGGCTGCTCCGAGGGCGCCTGCGGCACCTGCACCATCATTGTTGACAACCAGGCCGTCAAGTCCTGCGTCCTCACCACCAAGCTCGCCCAAGGCCACGACATCGTGACCATCGAGGGCCTCACCGAGGAGGAGCAGGAGGCGTTCGTCTATGCCTTCGGCGTCGCCGGCGCCGTTCAGTGCGGCTTCTGCATCCCGGGCATGGTCATGTGCGGAGCGGCCCTGTGCCGCCGCGAGCCCGACCCCTCGGGCCCCATGATCGCCCAGGCCATCAAGGGCAACGTCTGCCGTTGCACCGGCTACAAGCGCATCCTCGTGGCCATCAAGCTCGCCGCCGCCATCCTGCGCGGAGACGAGAAGATCGACCCGGCCGCCGAGCGTGGTGACAACTACGCCGTGGGCGAGCAGATCTTCCGCGTCGACGTCCGCCGCAAGGTGCTTGGCTTTGGCAAGTACCCCGACGACATGGACGAGCGAGACTTCCCGGGCATGGCCTACACCTCGGCCATCCGCTCCAAGTACCCGCGCGCCCGCGTGCTTTCGATCGACGCGAGCAAGGCCGAGGCACTTCCCGGCGTCCTGGGCGTGCTCACCGCCGCAGACGTGCCCCACAACCAGGTGGGCCACCTCATCCAGGACTGGGACGTCATGATCGCCGAGGGCGACATTACCCGCTGCGTGGGCGACGCCATAGCGCTGGTCGTGGCCGAGGACGCCAAGACCCTCGAGCGCGCCAAGAAGCTCGTGAAGATCCAGTACGAGGAGCTCGAGCCCATCCGCTCCATCGAGGAGGCCAAGGCCGAGGGCGCGCCCAAGATTCACGACAGCTTCTTCGCCTTTGGCAACACGGTCGAGCTCAAAGACAACGTCTGCCAGAGCCGCCACGTCACCCGAGGCGACGCCGCGACGGCCCTCGCCAACTCGGCATTCACCGTGACACAGCGTTTCACCACGCCCTTCACAGAGCACGCCTTCCTCGAGCCCGAGTGCGCCGTCGCCGCCCCCTACAAGAACGGCGTCAAGATCTGGTCGACCGACCAGGGCGCCTACGACACGCGCAAGGAGTGCGCGCACATGTTTGGCTGGGACTCCGAGCCCGAGCGCGTCGTCGTCGAGACGATGCTCGTGGGCGGCGGCTTTGGCGGCAAGGAGGACGTCTCCTGCCAGCACCTGGCCGCGCTTGCCGCCTACAAGTTTGGCCGTCCGGTCAAGTGCCGCTTCTCACGCGCCGAGTCGCTGCTGTTCCACCCCAAGCGCCACGCCATGGACGGTACCTTCACCCTGGGCTGTGACGAAGAGGGCAACTTCACCGGCCTCGACTGCGAGATCAATTTCGACACGGGCGCCTATGCGAGCCTCTGCGGCCCGGTCTTGGAGCGCGCCTGCACGCACTCGGTTGGCCCCTACACCTACCAGAACACCGACATCCGCGGCTATGGCTACTACACCAACAACCCGCCCGCGGGAGCCTTCCGCGGCTTTGGCGTGTGCCAGTCCGAGTTCGCGCTCGAGAGCCTCATCGACCTGCTCGCCGAGAAGGCCGGCATCGACCCCTGGGAAATTCGCTACAAGAACGCGATCGAGCCGGGCGAGGTCCTGCCCAACGGCCAGATCGCGGACTGCTCGACCGCCCTCAAGGAGACCCTCGAGGCCGTGCACGACGTTTACCTTGAGAACAAGGGCCACGCCGGCCTCGCCTGCTCGATGAAGAATGCCGGCGTGGGCGTTGGCCTGCCCGACGCGGGCCGCTGCGACATCCGCGTCGAGGGTGGCCGCGCGGTCATCTACGCCGCCACGTCTGACATCGGCCAGGGCTGCAACACGGTGTTTCTCCAGGACGTGGCCGAGGCCACGGGCCTGCCCTTCTCGCACCTCGCCAACGGCGAGTGCTCCACCGAGGCGGCCCCCGACTCCGGCACGACCTCCGGCTCGCGCCAGACCGTCGTCACCGGCGAGGCCGTTCGCGGCGCCGCCTTCCTGCTGCGCGACGCGATGCTCGCCGTCGAGCGCGGTGAGGCCGTGAACGAGGAGCACATCAGCGCCAAGGGCGACGGCGTCACGCACACCTACGCCGATGGCACCACCTTCGAGGTGCCCGCCGAGCAGCTGACGCCCGGCCACGCCGTTCACCCGGCCGACCCCGCCGCCGCGCTCGAGAAGCTCGAGGGCCGTCACTTCTACTACGAGTACCTCGAGCCCACCGATAAGCTCGGTGCCGACGTGCCCAACCCCAAGAGCCACATCTGCTATGGCTTTGCCACGCACCTGGTGGTCCTCGACGACGAGGGCAAGGTCTCCGAGGTCTACGCCGCCCACGACTCGGGCCGCGTCATCAACCCGATTGCCATCCAGGGCCAGATCGAGGGCGGCGTGCTTATGGGCATGGGCTACGCGCTCACCGAGCAGTGGCCGCTCAAGGACTGCGTGCCGCAGGTAAAGTACGGCACCCTCGGCCTTCTGCGCTCGACCGACATCCCGCAGATCCACGCGATCTACGTCGAGAAGGACGAGCAGTTGCCGGTGGCTTACGGCGGCAAGGGCATCGGCGAGATCGCCACGATTCCCGCCGCGCCCGCTGTGCAGAACGCCTACCACACGTTCGACGGCAAGCTGCGCCCCGACCTGCCCATGGCAGACACGTACTACAGCCACAGGCTCGGCCGCGACTAGCGGCCCCGTGCCCTAGACTGCTTCCCCGCCCGGGCGATCTCGCGTCGTCCGGGCTTTTTTGTTGCCGGGCCTGGATGGATCGAGATTCGCTCCCGGCCATCTCGGCAAGCTTATATATGTCAGATAGCCTAAGGTCCTTCGCGGCATTTCTCGGCCATGCAGGGGGCGTCCGGAGCCTAACAGATTGGCATGTAACAATACTTAATTATTGTCCGAGAGTAATTTAACCGTTTTGAAAGTGCGCGAGCTAGACGTTATTTCCAAAAATGATAGCGATAATTAGTCAACCGTCTGCCGGGCAAAACTGGCCGGTTAAGCGGCGAAAACTTAAAGAATGTAAGCCTACCTGCATTTTAGTAGTAACTTTTTCTCACCAGATAGTTAACCGCATCGACATGAGCTGCGGGTTACTCTGTTGCCAATCTATGGCGCCAGGAGGCTACTCGGGGCGCACGGGGGAGACCCCAGTCCGTAGGTTTTTGTCTGATCACGTCTGCAGAGGCAAGCCATCAAGCCCGCTTGCAGGCGTGTGAGTAGGGGAGGTCGCCGCACAGGCGGCGTAGGCGGGGAACATCGAAAGGTGGTATCTATGGCCGAATTGCTGAGGATGGAAAACGTCAGCAAGCGCTTTGGCTCGTTTTACGCCAACAAGAACGTGAACCTCGAAATCGAGCAGGGTGAGGTCCACACGCTCTTGGGCGAGAACGGCGCTGGCAAGTCCACGCTCATGAACGTCCTCATTGGCCTGTACACGCCAACAGAGGGCAAGATCTACATGCGAGGCCAGGAGGTGAACATCTCCAGCCCCGGCATCGCCGTCGAGCACGGCATCGGCATGGTCCACCAGCACTTCATGCTCATCGAAGACATGACAGGTCTCGAGAACATCATCTTGGGCGACAAGCGTCACAACAGCCCGCTGCTCCAGATCGCCGAGGACCGCAAGACGGTCGAGGAGCTCATGGACCGCTACGGCATGGAGATTGACCTCGACGAGAAGGTCGGCGACATGTCGATTGGCATGCAGCAGCGTGTCGAGATCATGAAGGTGCTGTTCCGCGGCGCCGACCTCGTCATTCTCGACGAGCCCACTGCAGTGCTGACCGACCTCGAGGTCGAGGGCCTGTTCGACATCATGCACTCGCTCACCTCCGAGGGTAAGTCCATCATCTTCATCTCTCACAAGATGCGCGAGGTCATGCGCATCTCCGACCGCGTCACGGTCCTGCGCCGCGGCGAGATGATCGAGACCCTGCGTGTGGCAGACACCACCGAGCAGGAGCTTGCCGACCTCATGATTGGCCAGAAGTTCCAGGAGAACACCTACAAGAAGGTCGAGGACGCGTCCGAGACGGCCTTCGAGCTCAAGGGCGTCTCCTATCACCCCGAGGTTAAGCACGGCGGCCTCAAGGACGTCTCGCTCGCCATCCACAAGGGCGAGGTCCTGGGCGTGGCAGGCATCGACGGCAACGGCCAGTCTGAGCTTGCGGCCCTCGTCACGGGCATGCTCAAGCCTGAGGGCGGTGAGGTCATCGGCCCCGACGGCGCCAAGATTGCCGTCTTCAGCCCGGCGGCCTTCATCGACACGGGCCTGGGCAACATCCCCGAGGACCGCAACAAGATGGGCCTCGTCGGCGACATGACCATCGCCGAGAACCTCGTGCTCAAGCAGACCACCTCCGACCGATTCTCCATCGGTCACGGCGCCTGGCTCAAGATGGACGCCATCGAGAAGTATGCCAACGAGCTCAAGGACGAGAACGACATCCGCTGCACCTCCGTGCATCAGACGGCCCGTTCCCTCTCTGGCGGCAACCAGCAGAAGGTCATTCTGGCCCGCGAGCTCGACTCGCACCCCAAGCTGCTCGTGGCCGTCTATCCCACCCGTGGTCTCGACATCGGCGCCACCGAGTTCATCCACAACCAGATCATCGCCCAGCGCGATGCGGGTTGCGCGGTGCTGCTCATCTCGGCCGACTTCGACGAGGTGCTGAAGCTCTCCGACAGGATCACCGTTCTGTTCGAGGGCCAGATCATGGGAACCTATTCCGGCGCGAACCCTCCCATCAAGGAGATTTCGCTCGCCATGGCAGGAAAGTAGGAGGGGAGGAACAGTGGCAGACAACACTAAGCAGGTCTCCGAGGGCAACAAGGAGTCTAAGGCCAAGGGGTGCGGAGGCATGTACTCCGAGCAGCAGCGCGAGAAGAGGCTCGCGGTCCTGACCCCGATCATCTCGGTGATTCTCGCGCTCCTCGTGGGCGCCATCATCATCGCGTGCCTGGGCAAGAACCCCATCCAGGGCTACGGCGCGATGCTCCAGGGTTCGCTGGGCGACGCCGGCAAGATTGGCAAGACGCTCGAGCGCGCGTGCCCGCTCATCTTCACCGGCCTCGCCGCCGTCTTCGCCTATAAGTGTGGCGTGTTCAACCTGGGCGGCGAGGGCCAGTTCATCATGGGCGGCTGCGCCACCGCGACCGTCGTGCTGGGCCTCAACCTCACCGGTCCCATGGGCCTTCTGCTCGGCATCATCGCCGGTATCGTCGTGGGCGGCATCTGGGCGCTCATCCCCGGCATCATGAAGATCACGCGTGGCCTCAACGAGCTGATCACCACGATCATGCTCAACTACGTCGCCATGTACTTCATGGAGTACATCTTCAAGAACGTCTTCTCCGACCAGGGCCTGCCCAAGACGCTCGCCATGCCCAAGTCGACGCACCTCATCGACGTCGGCAGCGCCCACGTGGGCGTCATCATCGCCATTCTGCTCGGCATCTTCCTGTGGTACGTGATCTTCCGCACGTCCTTCGGCTTCAAGATCCGCGCCGTGGGTATGAGCCCGACCGCCTCCAAGGTCAACGGCTTCCCCGTGCGCGCCCTCGTGCTGCTCGCCTTCGTCATCTCCGGTGCCATTGCCGGCATGGGCGGTGCCGTCGAGCTGCTCGGCAAGACCCCGTTCCGCCTGGCCGACGGCTTTGGCTCCGGCTTTGGCTTCGACGGCGTCGCCATTGCACTGATCGCCCAGCTCAACCCGATTGCGGCCATCGTCGTGGCCCTGCTGTTCGGCATCCTGTCTACCGGCGGCACGATGATGCAGTCCGTCATCGGCGTCCCGACGGCCATCGTCGACATCGTCCGCGGTCTCATCATCATCTTCGCCATCGCCGGCATGGCCATGGTGAAGCTGCCCAAGGTCAAGACGTTCCTCTCCAACCTGGGCTCCAAGAACAAGAAAGCTGAGGTGAACGCGTAATGGACTTCATGGTTGCGCTTCCTACCATCGTCAAGGCAATGGCGATGGGCGCCGTGCCCATCCTGTTCGCCGCGCTCGGCGAGGTCTTCTCCGAGCGAGCCGGTCTGGTCAACATCGGCCTCGAGGGCATCATGGCCGTGGGCGCGTTCGTCGCCTTCGCCGTGGGCAAGGTTACCGGCAACCTCTGGCTCGGCCTGCTCGTTGGCATGCTCGCCGGCGTCGTGGTCAACCTGATCTATGCCTTCTGCACGATCACGCTCTGCTCCGACCAGACGGTCACGAGCATGGCCATCAACATCCTGGCGCCGGCCGTTGCCCTCTTTGGCTACAACCTCTTCGTGGGCGCCAACTCGGCCAACGCCACCGGCTCCCAGATGGCGAGCCTGGCCATCCCGGGCCTGTCCGACATCCCGGTGGTCGGCAACGGCCTCTTTAACCAGACGGCCCTCGCGTACCTCGCGTTCCTGCTCGTCCCGGTTGTCTCGTTCTTCTTCAAGCGCTGCCGCTCCGGCCTCTCGTTCCGCTCCGTGGGCGAGAACCCCCAGGCCGCCGAGACCCTCGGCATCAACGTCGTGCGCGTCAAGTACATCGCCTGCATCCTCTGCGGTGCGCTGGCCGCCGCCGGCGGCGCCTTCCTGACGCTGTGCTACACCCCGATCTACACCGATGGCATCGTGATGGGCCGTGGCTTCATCGCCCTGGCAACCGTCATCTTCGGCCGCTGGAGCGCCGTGGGCGTCATGCTCGCCAGCCTGCTCTTTGGCTTCTTTGATGGCCTCAACGTTGCCCTGCAGGCCCAGTTCCAGGCCGCGCCGGTCATGTTCTTCAAGATGATCCCGTACATCTTCACGATCATCGCCCTGCTGTTCTTTGGCTCCAAGCACGCTGGCCCCAAGGCTAACGGCCAGCCGTACTTCCGCGAGTCTCGCTAGTCTTATTCAGGCGTTCGCTGGCGGCCCAAAACGGACCGCCAGCGTAACGTGTGGACGAAATGGGTTCCAGCTGCCCTTCAGCTGGGTATAAGAGTAGGTATGGTGTTTGTAAGGCAAGAGGGGGCGCAACCCCTGAGCGCCCCCGCACAGAGTGGGAAGGGTTGATTGTAATGAGCAATACCAAGTCCCGTTTCATGCTGAACAGGCGTCAGGCTCTTGGTCTGGGTGCTGCCTCTGCCATGACCGTTGCCCTCGCCGGCTGCGGTGGCTCGGGCTCCTCTGACTCCGCGTCTACCTCAGACTCCGGCGAGAAGAAGAGCAGCTACAAGGTCGCCATGATTATGAGCGGCACCATCACCGACGGTGGCTGGGACCAGGGCCACTACGAGTCCCTGAAGCGCGCCATCGAGGGCCACTCCAAGTGGGAGATGCTCGAGCCCAAGGAGAACACGGCCGACGCCGACGCCGCCACCGCCGCGCAGTCCTACATCGACCAGGACGTCGACCTCATCGTCGGCAACGGCAACCAGTTCGCCTCCGACTGGGCCGAGGTCATCGCTGACGCCGCCGACGCTCACCCCGGCGTCAACTTCCTCATCACCAACACGGACCCCGAGGCCGAGATGGGCGACTACGAGAACCTCGCCCACGTCCAGACGGTGCTTCCTGACTTCAAGCAGACCGGCGCCCTCGCCGGTGTCGTCGCCGGTCTCATGACCCAGACGAAGAGCATCGGCTTCATCGGTGGCATGAAGCTCCCGTCCACCACCACCAAGTATTCCGCGTTCCTCGCTGCCGCCCAGAAGATTGACTCCTCGATCACGGGCCAGTACAACTTCGAGGCCGGCTTCACCGACGCTTCCCTCGGCACCAAGCTCGCCGAGCAGTGGATCAACGCCAACAACGTCGACGTCATGTGGGGCGACGCCTCCGCGGTCGACAATGGCGTGCGCCAGGCCCTGCAGAACGCCGGTGCCGACACGCACTTCGACATCGCCCAGCCCATCGACACCGTGGGCGATGACCAGCCCACCGTCATCACCTCCACGATCACCGACTGGATGATTGGCGAGGCCATGGACCTCATCGAGGCCGGTAACTTCGGTGGCGGCAAGGCCATCACGGGCAACATGGACAACGGCGGTGTTTCCCTCGGCAAGTTCTCCGACAAGGTCTCGCAGGACGTCCAGGACAAGATCGCCGAGTACTCCGACCAGATCAAGGCCGGTACGTTCATCTCCGATGACGACGTCGAGGCCATCGAGAAGGGGCTCTAGTCCCTCCAAGCTCTAGCGAGCCGGCCTCACGCATCTGGGTCGGCCAACGCGCATAACCGGTGCGGGTATCAGGGAGCCGAGATGTCTCTGGACGTCTCGGCTCTTTTGTTCAGTAGGTAGTTCGAAATTTTATGTAAGGCACTAGAGAAGGGGAATGCTATGTCCAAGAATTACACCAGGCGTGACGCCATCAAGCTCGGCGCCGGCTCCCTGAGCGCTGCCGCCGCGCTGTCGCTCGTGGGCTGCGGTGGCGGCTCCGGCGACTCCGCGTCTTCCGACTCCTCGGCCGAGGCCAAGGACAGCTACAAGGTCGCCATCGTCATCTCCGGCCCCGCCCTCGACGGCGGCTGGGGCCAGGGCCACTACGAGTCCCTGCAGAAGGCCTGCGAGGAGAATTCCAAGTGGGAGATGCTCGAGCCCAAGGAGAACACCGCCGCAGCAGACGCCGCCACGGCCGCCCAGTCCTACGTTGACCAGGACGTCGACCTCATCATCGCCGCTGGCAACGAGTTCTGCTCCGACTGGGCCGAGGTCGTCGCCGAGGCAGCCGACGCTCACCCCAACGTGCACTTCCTCATGACCAACACCGATCCCACGACCGACCTCGCCGACTACGAGACGCTCGACAACCTCGAGACGGTCCAGGTCAACCTCAAGCAGTCCGGTTCCCTCGCTGGCGTCGTCGCCGGTCTCATGACCTCCTCCAACTGCATCGGCTTCGTTGGCGGCATGCGCATCCCGACGACCCTCTCCAAGTACTCCTCCTACCTCGCGGCCGCCCAGAAGGTCAACCCGTCCGTCAAGGGCGTCTACAACTTCGAGGCCGGCTTCACCGACGCCTCCGCCGGCGTGAAGCTCACCGAGTCCTGGATTGGCACCGACAACGTCGACGTCATGTGGTGTGACGCTTCCGCCGTCGACGGCGGCGTGCGCCAGGCCCTCGAGACCGCTGGTGCCGACACGCACTTCAACATCGCCCAGCCGATCGACCTCGTGGGCGACGACCACCCCTGCGTCGTCACCTCCACCGTCACCAACTGGATGATGGGCGAGGCCATGAAGGCCATCGAGGACGGCACCTTCGGCGGCGGCAAGGTCATTGAGGCCAACATCGACAACGGCGGCGTCTATCTCGGCTCCTACTCCGACAAGGTCTCGGCTGACGTCCAGTCGAAGATCGAGGAGTACACTGAGCAGATTAAGGCCGACACCCTGATCTCTGACGACGAGGTCGAGGCCATCCGCAACGGCCTGTAAGGTCATACGCGCAAGGCCATAGCTTGCCTAGTCTGGGGGCGTTCCGCACGTGCGGCGCGCCCCTTCTCTTTGTCGAGCGGCCGCCCTGCCTCAGGGCGTTCCTTGCACTCTTGATTGCGGTTGCGTTGCATTCGCGTAACAATAACGGCAGGTCAGAGCCGTTGTTCTTAAATTAGTACAATCCGTCTGCCCCCAGAAATGCCCCACTCGCCGCGTGGGTGCCTAACTATTTGAATTGCGTAATAAACTTTTGTTTGCACGTAAGCATTCGTATGAGAGTGAGGCGTCATGGAACAGCTCAAGGAGGTCGGAAGGCCGATCGTCCGCGTCGACGCGTTTGACAAGGTGACGGGTCGTGCCAAGTTCACCGACGACCTGTGCCCCAAGCCGTGCCTCGAGGCAAAGATTCTCCACGCGACCATCGGCAACGGCCGCGTCATCTCCATCGACACATCCGAGGCCGAGAAGGTCCCCGGCGTGGTCGGAGTCTTCACCTGCTTCGATGTGCCCGACATCGCCTATCCCGTGGGCGGCCACCCCTGGTATGCCGACCGCGACGCCTCGCACCGAGACATCGCCGATCGCAAGCTGCTCGATGACCGCGTGCGCATCTACGGCGACAACATCGCCGTCGTGGTGGGCGAGGACACTGTCGTGTGCGACCGCGCCCTCAAGCTCATCAAGGTCGAGTACGAGGAGTGGCCGGTTATCTACGACCCCGCCGAGTCGCTGGCCGCCGGTGCCCAGGAGGGCGGCGCCGAGCACCCCGTGCAGACGCGCAAGCCCGACAACCTCGTGGGCCACTCGTTGGCCGTCACCCCCGACGACAAGCTCGCCGAGATGGGCTACAAGACGGTCGATGACGCCATCATGGACCCCAAGTACCACCACGTGAAGCTCCACATCGAGAGCCGTGAGCAGTCGCAGGTCCACATCGAGAGCTGCATCTCGTACTGCTACATGGAGAACAACAAGATCGTCTGCGTCTCCTCGACCCAGATTCCCCACGTTGTGCGCCGCGTCATCGGCCAGGCGCTGGGCATCCCCTGGGGCGACGTCCGCGTCATCAAGCCCTACATCGGCGGTGGCTTTGGCACCAAGCAGGACGTCCACTACGAGCCCCTCAACGCCTGGGTCTGCAAGATGGTGGGCGGCCGCTGCGTGCGCATGGAGATCAGCCGCGAGGAGCTGTTCTGGGACACCTCGGGCCGTCAGCCCAAGAGCTTCGACGTCGAGGCCTCGTGGGACGACGACATGAACCTCCACGCCCGCAAGATCACCGCGCTCTCCAACACGGGCGGCTACGGCCACCATGGCCACGCCCTCGTGCTGAACTCTGTGAACTCCTTCCGCTGGCTCTACCACACCCAGGAGAAGGCCGTGCGCTGCGAGGCATCGACCGTCTACACCAACGGCCCGCACACGGGCGCCATGCGCGCCTACGGCGTGCCCGAGGGCAACTGGGCTGCCGAGTGCCTCATGGGCGACATCGCCTATGACATGGGCTGGGACGGCGTCGAGTTCCGCCTCAAGAACGTCTACACCGACAAGTTCGTCGACGAGTTCACGCCCAACGGCGTCATCGCCGCGCACACCTGCGCCATTCCCGAGTGCGTCGAGAAGGGCAAGGCCTACATCGAGTGGGACAAGAAGAAGAAGGAATACGCCAACGAGACGGGTCCCATCCGCCACGGCGTGGGCGTCGCGTTCTTCGTCTACAAGACCGCCGTTGCCCCCTTCGCCCTCGAGACGGCCACCGCTGCCGTGACGCTCAACCAGGACGGCTCTATCCAGCTCCAGATGGGTGCCACCGAGATCGGCCAGGGCGCCGACACGGTCTTCTCGCAGATGGCCGCCGAGGCCATTGGCGTGCGCACCGAGGACGTTCACATCGTCTCGTTCCAGGACACCGACGTCACCCCGTATGACCCGGGCGCGTACGCTTCGCGCCAGACCTACGTCTCGGGCACGGCCGTCCGCAAGGCCGGCGAGAGCCTGCGCAAGAAGATTCTCGACTACGCGAGGTTCACCTATCCCAGGGCCCAGGGCCAGCTCACCATCGACCAGGGCGTCATCTACGACTCCGTGGGCAACAAGGTCTGCGACCTCGCCACGCTGGGCATCGAGTCCTACTACAACATGGACCAGGCGCAGCAGCTCCACGCCCACGAGACCGTCAACGTTCACACCAACGCCATCGCCGGCGGCTGCACCTTCGCCGACGTCACGGTCGACATGCCGCTGGGCAAGGTCACGGTCAACAAGATCATCAACGTCCAGGACTCCGGCCGCCTCATCAACCCCAAGCTCGTGGAGCAGCAGATTCACGGCGGCATGGCCCAGGGCATCGGCTATGGCCTGTTCGAGGAGCTGCAGGTCAACGAGAAGACCGGCCGCGTCCTCAACCCGACGCTGCTCGATTACAAGATCCCGACGATGATGGACGTGCCCGACCTCAAGGCCGACTTCGTCGAGGCGCCTGATCCCACTGGCCCCTACGGCAACAAGGCCGTGGGCGAGACCCCGGTCATCTCGCCGGCGGCCGCCATCCGTGACGCCATCCTCGACGCCACGGGCTGCAAGTTTTACGTCGAGCCCATGACGCCCCAGCGTCTGTTCGAGGGCTTCAAGGAAGCGGGGCTGATCTAGATGTACGACATCGAATCGCTGTACGAGGCCACGAGCGTGGCCGACGCCTGCCAGGCGCTCGCCGCCGACCCCGAGGCCGAGGTCATCGCCGGCGGCACCGACGTGCTGGTCAAGCTGCGCGAGGGCAAGGGCACGCCCGCCCACCTCGTCTCGATCCACGAGCTGCACGACGAGCTCGACGGCGTGCAACTTGCCGGCGACGGTACCGTCGAGATCGGCCCCATCACCTGGTTCCACCACGTGACGACGAGCCCCGTCATCCAGGCCACCGTGCCCACGTTGGGCGACGCCTGCGACACCCCCGGCGGCCCGCAGCTGCGCGTCTCGGGTACCATCGGCGGCAACGTCTGCACGGCTGCCACCTCGGGTGACTCCGCCTCGACGCTGTTCGCCTACGGCGCGCTGCTCGACGTCGAGAGCGTGCGCGGCAAGCGCACCATCCCCATCGAGGAGTGGTACGCGGGTCCGGGCCGCTCCCACAAGGAGCGCGACGAGGTCCTCACCAAGATTCGCATCCCCAAGAGCCACTACGAGGGCTTCACGGGCTACTACTTCAAGTACGGCAAGCGTCGCGCCCTCGAGATCACCACGATGGGCTGTTGCTGCTTGGTCAAGCTTGCCGACGACAAGCGCACGATCGACGACATCCGCCTCGCGTTTGGCGTCGCCGGCCCCACGCCCATGAGGGCGCTTGCCGCCGAGGACTCGGTGCGCGGCACCGACGTGGTCGAGGCTGCCGAGCGCATCGGCGAGCTCGCCGCCGCCTGCACCAACCCGCGCGACTCCTGGCGTGCCTCCAAGGAGTTCCGCCTGCAGCTCATCAAGGAAATGTCGAAGCGCTCCCTCATCTATGCGGCGCGCAGGGGAGGGGCTGATATCTAATGGACATGAAGATCCTCAAGTGCACGGTCAACGGCAAACCCGTCCAGGTGGGCTACGACCCGCGCGAGTCGCTGCTCGACACGCTGCGCAACCGCCTGGGCCTCACGAGCGTCAAGCGCGGCTGCGAGGTGGGCGAGTGCGGTGCCTGCACCGTCCTCATCGACGGTGTTGCCACCGACACGTGCCTCTACCTCACCGACTGGGCGCAGGGCAAGGAGATCATCACGGTCGAGGGCCTGCAGGAGCCGGACGGCACGCTCAACCCCGTTCAGCAGGCGTTCGTTGACCAGTTTGCCGTCCAGTGCGGCTTCTGCATCCCGGGCATCATCATGAGCGCCATGGAGATGATCAACACGGGCAAGACCTACACCCGTGACGAGATTCGCAAGAACCTCTCCGGCCACCTCTGCCGCTGCACGGGTTACCAGAACGTCATCGACGGCGTCGAGAAGGCCATCGAGATCGTTCACGGCGAGTGCGGAGCTACCGAGGACGTCCAGGAGTAACAACTACCCTGACCTCGGCTTTATTGGAAAAGGAACGACCCCGGACGCGATGAGTCCGGGGTCGTTCTTGTTAGTGAGGCCACCATGTTGCGCCATGCGGGCCGCAAGCCGTCCGTGACGCTCTCGGCGGCATTTCCTTGTGGCCGTAAGGCTTGCGCTAGGCCCACTTCACGACGATCGTGTTGTTGTCGATCTTGCCGTTGCCCTTGTCGAGGCCGTTGCCCACCTCGACCTCGTAGCCAAGACGCTGCAGGTCGTTCACGAACTTGGCGAGCTGGGCACTGTAGGTGTTGAGAAGGCGCGCAGTCTGGATGGGGGAGATGAGCTCCTGGTCGCGGCCGTAGATGATGTCGCAGATGGCGTCGGCGACATTGGTGTTGCTGTTGGCCACGAGGTCGTTGTAGAAGGAGTTGCCCTCGCCCTCGCGGTCCTCGTCGCTCGGGGCAAACTTCACGGAGAGCTTCGTGTGGCCAAACTTGGCATACATGCGGATGCGGGTATCCGTGCGGTGGACGGCATTGCGAATGGCCCAGTTCATCGCGTTGTTGGAGAGGGTGTCGGCCGCGGCTGTTTCGCGCGTGGGGTCGGCGGCCTGGGAAATCTCTCGGGCCTCCTCGGCCTTGATCATATCGAGCATGGTCGTACCTTTCTTGTCGAGATGTCTGAGTTAAGTATACGTTGCAGCCTTGAAGCTTTTGGTTGAGACGAGTTCGCCCTGCGCTTCTTTTGCCACGAGGTGCATTCAGCCTGTCCCTGGGTTTATCGTATCGATGGCAAACTCGACCGTTCGCCCACGAATATCGACCGCTTACGCCTCGAAAGCGGGTTCCAAACTATTTGTAAGCGCATCTGAATATTCTTTTGGTTGATTCTTTCCGCTCACCAGGGCGAAGGAGGCGGGGCCGCTCGGGGCACAAGGCGGCGCCGCATACACGCGCGCATCAGAGCGCATCTTGAGAGGAATAGCTCATGGAAAACCCCCAGCAGGCCGAGTCGGGTCTCGACAAGTCGCTGTTCAAGCGCGACGGCTTCCCGCCCCTGGGATCGCTCATCCCAACGTCTCTGCAGCACGTCCTGGCTTCGTTTGCCGGTGTCATCACGCCGGCCATGATGATTGCCACCACCTGCGGATTCACGCCCGAGCAGGAGACGGCGATCATTCAGGTTGCCCTCATCCTCTCGGCCATCGACACGCTGCTGCAGCAGTTCCCGCTGTTCGGGCGCATCGGTTCCGGCCTGCCCATCCTCACGGGCGCCTCGTTTGCCTTCCTACCCGCGCTTCAGGCCGTGGGCGGCGAGTTTGGCTTCTCGGTCATCCTGGGCGCCGAGATGATTGGCGGCATCGTCGCGATCATCTTCAGCATCTTCTATGACAAGATCCGCTGGATCTTCCCGCCGCTCGTCACCGGTACCGTCATCTTCACCATTGGCGTGAGCCTGTATCCCACCGCCATTCGCTACATCGCGGGCGGCGCGGGCTCCGAGAACTTTGGCAGCGCCATGAACTGGATCGTGGGTCTTGTGACCTTTGCCATCACCTTTGGCCTCACGAACTTCACGAAGGGCATCACCAAGATCGGCTCGATCTTCTTTGCCATGATCATCGGCTGCCTCGTGTCGATTCCCTTTGGCATGATCGACCCCTCGGGCCTCGCCGACGCGGCGTGGTTCTCGCTGCCCAAGTTCATGCCATACGAGCTGTCGTTCGACCCGGCGGTCTGCATCACCATCGCCATCATCTACGTCATGGTGAACATCCAGCTCATCGGCGACCTCTCCGCGGCCACGGCGGGCTCGATGGACCGCATGCCCAAGGGCAAGGAAATCGGTGGCGGCATCGCGGCGCAGGGTCTCGTCTCGATCATCTCGTCGCTCTTTGGCGGCGTTCCCACCTCGGCCTTTGGCCAGAACGTGGGCATCATCGTGAGCACCAAGGTCATCAACCGCTGGGTCTTTGGCGGCGCTGCCTTCGTGTTCCTCGCGTCCGGCCTGTGCCCCAAGCTCTCGGCCCTGCTGCTCATGATCCCACAGCCGGTCATCGGCGGCGCCACGATCAGCGTCTTTGGCACGATCACCCTGAACGGTATCCGAATCCTCGTTAAGGACGGCCTTACGCCGCGCACCTGCACCATCTTTGGCGTCTCGGTGGCCTTTGGCCTGGGCATCGCGCAGGTCTCTGGTTCGCTCACCGGCACGGGCATGCCTGGCTGGATCAACACCATCTTTGGCACCTCGGCCATCACGCCGTGCGCCATCATGGCCATTATCCTCAACCTCCTCATGCCGCCCGAGCCGGTGGAGGAGGAGTCCAAGCTCCGCGTCGAGGACGACGACCACGAGTCCGAGGGTGAGCGCGCCTAGCCTCTTTGCGCGCCGCCCGCGTGCTCGCACGTGACAAGCGCCGCGTTGCGCGCGGACTCGCCTAACAATTTGTTTGGACACGATCGGAAGTGCTTCTTCCCCGAGTGACTTCCGTATGTGTTCGAGGGCCATCTGCCTTGCGGCGGGTGGCCCTCTTCTCGTGTGCGAGTCAGTCCGTCTCGTGCAATGTGTTGGAGCTGTGACGGAGCGCGCTCGGGTCGCGTCCGTTGAAGTTTTCGAGCATCAACGAAGCACCCGATGTTATGTCATTTCCGCGGGTGGGAGGGGCAGACCCCGAAGCACCTCCGGAGGCCGCAACATAACGCTTGCGGCGATTTTCGCAACGCTCGCCAATCGGCACAAAACCAGCCTTGAATCTCAAGGGAAGTGTGGTTTCATATGGAGTAACAAACTATTTGTTTGGTAATCAAACAAATAGTTGAATGAACACAATCAAGGAGGTACCCGATCGTGAGCGAGAAGATTCAGTGGTCTATCAACCACATGCCCAAGAGTGATGATGCCCACCTCGGCATCATGTCGCTCGACCACGTCGCCAAGGCGCGTGCGTTCCACAAGAGCTTCCCGCAGTACTCGGTGACCCCGCTCGCGCGCCTCGACGGCCAGGCTGCTCGCCTGGGCCTGGGCAATCTCTGCGTCAAGGACGAGAGCTACCGCTTCGGCCTCAACGCCTTCAAGGTGCTTGGCGGCTCCTTCGCCATGGCCAACTACATTGCCGACGAGACGGGTAAGGACGTTGCCGAGTGCACGTATGACTACCTGACCTCCGACGAGCTGGCCGAGGACTTTGGCCAGGCCACGTTCTTCACTGCCACCGACGGCAACCACGGCCGCGGCGTCGCCTGGGCTGCCAACAAGCTCGGCCAGAAGGCCGTCGTGCACATGCCCAAGGGCTCCACCAAGCCCCGCTTCGACAACATCGCCGCCGAGGGCGCCACGGTGACCATCGAGGAGGTCAACTACGACGAGTGCGTCCGCATGGCCGCGGCCGAGGCCGACGCCTGCGAGCGTGGCGTGATCGTCCAGGACACCGCCTGGGAGGGCTACGAGAAGATCCCGTCCTGGATCATGGAGGGCTACGGCACCATGGCCTCCGAGGCTGCCGAGCAGCTGCGCGAGATGGCCATCAACCGCCCGACGCACGTCTTCGTTCAGGCTGGCGTGGGCTCGCTCGCCGGCGCCGTCGTTGGCTACTTCACCAACCTCTACCCGGACAATCCGCCCACCTTCGTCGTGGCCGAGTGCGCTCCGGCCGCCTGCCTCTACAAGGGCGCCGCTGCCGGTGACGGCGAGCCCCGCATCGTCGACGGCGACATGCCCTCCATCATGGCCGGCCTGTGCTGCGGCGAGCCTAACATCCTGGGCTGGGACATCCTGCGCAACCACGTCACCGCGTTCGTCTCCTGCCCCGACTGGGTCACCGCTCGCGGCATGCGCACCCTGGGCGCCCCCGAGAAGGGCGACCCGCGCGTCATCTCCGGCGAGTCCGGCGCCGTCACCACGGGTCTCGTCGAGACGCTCATGATGGACCCGGAGTACGCTGAGCTCAAGGAGGCCATCGGCCTGGACAAGACGAGCTCCGTGCTGTGCTTCTCCACCGAGGGCGACACCGACCCCGAGCAGTACCGTCGCATCGTCTGGGAGGGCGAGTACCCCACCTGCTAGGCACCACGCCGCACCCGCGGCTCACTAGTTTTCTGTAACGAAGGCCATCGAACGGAAAGGGTTCAGCAAATGGCTAAGCAGCTCGATTACGATCTCATCAAGAAGACCGCCCAGGGCTATCAGGAGGACATGACCGCGTTCCTGCGCGCCATGATCTCTCACCCCTCCGAGTCCTGCGAGGAGGGCGAGGTCGTCGCCTGCATCAAGGCCGAGATGGAGAAGCTCGACTTTGATGAGGTCAAGGTCGACGGCCTGGGCAACGTCATGGGCTTCATGGGCGAGGGCGATAAGATCATCGCCATCGACGGCCACATCGACACCGTGGGCATCGGCAACCGCGACAACTGGGACTTTGACCCCTACGAGGGCTTCGAGGACGACCAGCTCATCGGTGGCCGCGGCGGCTCCGACCAGGAGGGTGGCGTCTGCGCCGCGACCTACGCTGCCAAGATGATGAAGGACATGAACCTCATCCCCGAGGGCTACAAGATCATGGTTGTCGGCACGGTCCAGGAGGAGGACTGCGACGGCATGTGCTGGCAGTACATCTACAACGTCGACGGCATCAAGCCTGAGTTCGTCATCTCCACCGAGCCCACCGACGGCGGCATCTACCGTGGTCACCGCGGCCGCATGGAGATCCGCGTCGACGTTCACGGCACCTCCTGCCACGGCTCCGCTCCCGATCGCGGCGACAACGCCATCTACAAGATGGCCGACATCATCGCCGACGTCCGCGCGCTGAACAACAACGGCGCCGCTGAGTCGACCGACATCAAGGGCCTCGTCAAGATGCTCGACCCCAAGTACAACCCCGATCACTACGAGGATGCCCGCTTCCTCGGCCGCGGCACCTGCACCGTCTCGCAGATCTTCTACACGAGCCCCAGCCGCTGCGCCGTCGCCGACTCCTGCGCCATCTCCATCGACCGCCGCATGACCGCCGGCGAGACCTATGAGTCCTGCCTCGAGGAGGTCCGCAACCTCCCGGCCGTCAAGAAGTACGGCGACGACGTCAAGGTCTCCATGTACATGTACGACCGTCCGTCCTGGACCGGCGAGGTCTACGAGACCGAGGCTTACTTCCCCACGTGGATCAACAAGGAGACCGCTCCGCACGTCAAGGCC
Organism: uncultured Parolsenella sp.; assembly: GCF_958346945.1. NCBI lineage: Bacteria > Bacillati > Actinomycetota > Coriobacteriia > Coriobacteriales > Atopobiaceae > Parolsenella > uncultured Parolsenella sp. Next base: position 40,633 of record NZ_CATVTL010000003.1, on the reverse strand, counting down.
CTCGTCGACGCCCACAAGGCCATGTTTGGTGACGAGCGCATCGGCTGCGAGCCCAGCATGGACAAGCGCACCGGTCGCCCGCTGTGCGACAAGTGGACCTTCTCCACGAACTGCGTCTCCATCCAGGGCCGCTACGGCATCCCCTGCGTTGGCTTTGGCCCCGGCGCCGAGTCCCAGGCCCACGCGCCCAACGAGGTCACCTACAAGCAGGACCTTCCCACCTGCGCCGCCCTCTACGTCGCCGCTCTGAACCTCTACGAGCCCTCTGACGAGATGAACGACGCCACTTCGTTCCGCGCGAGCCTCACCGACAACGACATCAAGTAGCCGTTAGCCTCCGCACCTCGCACATTACAGTTAGACCCGCCGCCCGCTCGGGGAGCTGGGCGGCGGGCTTGCCGGCGGGACATCCCGCGTATCCATTCACTAGGGGAGAGGAAACCCAATGAGCGACTTCCAGAGCTACCTTGACGAGCTTTCCGGCCTCGACTTCAAGGGCATGTACAACAACGACTTCCTGCACACCTGGGACAAGACCACCGACGAGCTGAAGGCCCTCTACGCCACCGCCGCCGCCCTTCGCGACCTGCGCGAGCGCAACATCTCGTCCAAGATCTTCGACTCGGGCCTGGCCGTTTCGCTGTTCCGCGACAACTCCACCCGCACCCGCTTCTCCTTCTCCAAGGCCTCCAACCTGCTCGGCCTCGAGCTGCAGGACCTCGACGAGAAGAAGTCCCAGATCGCCCACGGCGAGACCGTCCGCGAGACCGCCACGATGATCTCCTTCATGGCTGACGTCATCGGCATCCGCGACGACATGTACATCGGCAAGGGCGACGCCTACATGGCCGAGGTCTCCGAGTCCGTACAGCAGGCCTACGAGGACGGCGTTCTGGATCACCGTCCCACGCTCATCTCCCTGCAGTCCGACTCCGACCACCCCACGCAGTCTTCTGCCGACATGCTCTACCTCATCAACGAGTTTGGCGGCCTTGAGAACCTCAAGGGCAAGAAGGTTGCCGTTACCTGGGCCTATTCGCCCTCTTACGGCAAGCCGCTGTCCTGCCCGCAGTCGCTGATCAGCCTGCTGCCCCGTTTTGGCATGGACGTCACCCTGGCTCACCCCGAGGGCTACGACCTCATGCCCGAGGTCGTCGAGCGCGCCAAGGGCTACGCCGCCGAGAACGGCACCACGTTCAAGCAGGTCAACACGATGGCCGAGGCCTTCGAGGGCGCCGACATCGTGATCCCGAAGTCCTGGGCTCCCTACGCCGCCATGGAGAAGCGCACCAACCTCTACGCCGAGGGTGACGATGCCGGCATCGCCGCGCTCGAGAAGGAGCTTCTCGCCCAGAACGCCACGCACCAGGATTGGTGCTCCACGACCGACCTCATGGCCAAGACGGCCAACGGCCAGGACACCATCTTCATGCATCCGCTGCCCGCCGACATCTCCGGTGTCTCCTGCGAGCACGGTGAGGTCATGGCCGACGTCTTCGATATGCACCGCGACGGCATGTACAAGGAGGCTTCCTACAAGCCCTACGCCATCGCTGCCATGATGTTCCTCCAGAAGGTTGCCGACCCCGTCGCCACGCTTAAGGCGCTCGAGGCCGCCGGCACCCCCCGCTGGTATCAGGCCTAATGCCCCCGCGTCGGCTTAGCCGACTCGAGGCCTGATACACCCCCCTAAGCCGGCCCCGCCTTGGGGCCGGCGTCAGTTGGAACCCAGACGGACGCCCCGGACATCCCCCTAAGAAGGGGCGTCCGTCTGGGAACCATGGTGCTTACCGTTTTTGTATGAATGGAGCCCCCTATGTCCAAGCGCATCGTCGTTGCCCTCGGCGGCAACGCCCTTGGCAAGAACCTTCCCGAGCAGATGCAGGCCGTTCAGGTGACCAGCAAGGCCATCGTCGACCTCATCGAGCAGGGCAACGAGGTCGTCGTCGTGCACGGCAACGGCCCGCAGGTTGGCATGATTGCCAACGCGATGACCGAGCTTACGCGTTCCGACCCCGAGAAGTACATCCCCTGCCCGCTGTCCGTCTGCGGCGCCATGAGCCAGGGCTACATTGGCTATGACCTGCAGAACGCCCTGCGCGAGGAGATGGAGCGTCGCGGCATCGAGAAGGGTGTCGCTACCGTCCTCACCCAGGTCGAGGTCGACCCCGCCGACCCCGCCTTCCAGAACCCCACGAAGCCCATCGGCTCCTTCATGTCGAAGGAGGAGGCCGAGCAGCTCAAGGAGAGCCGCAACTACGACTTCGTCGAGGACTCCGGCCGCGGCTACCGCCGTGTCGTCGCCAGCCCCAAGCCCAAGCGCATCGTCGAGCTCGACACGATCTCCTCGCTCGTCGCTGCTGACCACGTGGTCATCGCCTGCGGTGGCGGCGGCATCCCCGTCGAGCCCACGGGTAACCACCACCTCAAGGGCGCCGCTGCGGTCATCGACAAGGACTTCGCCGCCGAGCTGCTCGCCGAGTCGCTCGACGCCGACTACCTCGTGATCCTCACGGCCGTCGAGAAGGTTGCCGTTCGCTTTGGCAAGCCCGACGAGGAGTGGCTCGACGCCCTCACGCCCGAGCGTGCCCGCGAGCTCGCCGACGCCGGCGAGTTTGGCAAGGGCTCCATGGAGCCGAAGGTGCTCGCGTGCGCCAAGTTCGCCGAGAGCAAGCCTGGCCGCTCCGCCCTCATCACGCTGCTCGAGAAGGCGCGTGACGGCATCGACGGCAAGACCGGCACCACGGTTCGCGCCAACTAGTAGATCTTCCTGCCCCACCCGCGCGATGAAGGGAAGCACGCGGGTGGGGTGGCTTCTTTGGACGACGGGGCAATGGGACAATACCTGCCTGAGCAGCTGTCCCAGCCATTGGCTCGTCGTACGAAGAAGTGTGATTTTGGGCGGGCGCCTCGCGCCCGCGGGGACGTGTTCTTGGGGATAATGGACGCATGAGGCCAAGCGTAAAGACATACCTGGTAGACGATGAGGGCGAGCGAGTCTTTGGACCCGGCCCCGCTGAGCTCCTGCGTCGCATTCGCGAGTACGGGAGCCTGCGCGCCGCCGCCATCTCGATGGGGATGGCCTACACGAAGGCGCTCGCGCTCGTCCACAAGGCCGAGAGCGGCCTGGGCTCGCCCCTCACCACCCGCGTGATTGGCGGCTCGGGCGGTGGCGGATCCACGCCCACGCCCGAGGCCGACGAGCTGCTTGCCTGCTACGAGCGCTGGACCGCCGCCTGCGAGATGGCGACAGACGCCCAGTACGCCTCCGCCTTTGCGCCGGGCGTCGCCGCGAGCACGCATGCCGCCCAGGACGCCAGTGCCCGCCTCGTGGGCGTCGCCGTGCTGGGGGCGGGCCACGCACGTCGCTTTGGCGCCAACAAGCTCGTAGAGCCCCTCATGGGCGAGCCCGTCATCGAGCGCACCCTGGGCTGCGTGCCGCCCGGCCTTCCCATGGTCGTGGCGAGCGGCACCCCCGAGGTCGACGCCATCTGCGACAAGCGCGGCATCGAGCATGTGCGCCCCTCGGGCGAGCTCGAGCAGAGCGACTCCATGCGCGCCGCCGTGGCCTATGCCAAGAGCCAGGGCTGGGAGGCCTGCGTTTTCGTGCCAGGCGACCAGCCGCTCATCGAGCAGGGGAGCCTGCGCACGATGCTCACCGTGAGCGCCGCCAACCCCGACGCCTGCGTGCGCCTTGGCTGGCGCGGCCGTCCCTGCTCACCGGTGCTGTTCCCCGCGAGCCTGTTCGAGGCGCTTCTCGGCGTGGAGGGCGACACGGGTGGCTCGAGCGTGCTTGGCGCCGATGACGTGCGCGTGCTGAGCGTCGAGGCCTCCTGGCCGTGGGAGCTTTGGGATATCGACACGCCCGACGAGCTTGGGCGCTGCCGCGAGATTATCGAGAGTGGTCTTGCTCGTGGAGGGAGTAACTAGCATGGTCATCATCCAGGGTGGAACACTTGTGTGCCCCGACGGCCTGCGCCGTGGTGACGTGGCGCTCGAGGGCGACAAGATCGCCCGCATCGCGGCCCACATCGAGCCCGCCGACGGCGACGAGGTGCACGACGCGACGGGTTGCTGGGTCTTCCCCGGCTTCATCGACGGGCACACCCACATGCAGTGCTGGACCGGCATCGACTGGACGGCCGACAGCTTCGAGACGGGCACGCGCGCCGCTGCCTGCGGCGGAACCACGACGATCGTGGACTACGCCACGGCCGACCGTGGCGTCACCATGCCCGATGCCCTTGACGAGTGGCACAAGCGCGCCGACGGCACCTGCACGGCCAACTACGCCTTCCACATGGCCCTGGCCGAGTGGAACGACGAGAACCGCGCTGACCTCGCCGTGATGCGCGAGCGTGGCGTCTGCTCGTTCAAGACCTACTTCGCCTACGACCACCTGCGCCTCGACGATGCCGAGACGCTCGAGGTGCTCGAGGCCCTGAAGCCGCTCGGCGGCACCTTGTGCGTGCACTGCGAGAACGGCACGCTCGTAGACGCCCTTCAGAAGCGCGTCTACGAGAGCGGCATCCACGGCCCCGAGGGGCACCCCCTGAGCCGCCCGGACGTCTGCGAGGCCGAGGCCATCAGCCGCCTGCTCTACCTCGCCCACCTCGCCGGCGACGCCCGCGTGAACGTCGTACACCTCTCGACCAAGCTGGGCCTCGAGGCCATCCGCGCTGCCAAGGCCCGCGGTCAGAAGAACATCTTCGTCGAGACCTGCCCGCAGTACCTGCTGCTCGACGACACCTGCTTCCTCAAGGACGGCGAGGACGGCCTGGAGGGCCTCGAGTTCGTCATGAGCCCGCCGCCCCGCAAGCCGGCCGACCGCAGCGCCCTGCGCGAGGCGCTCGTGAACGGCGAGATCGACACCATTGCCACCGACCACTGCAGCTTCAATCTGCATGGCCAGAAGGACCGCGGCGCCGACGACTTCCGCGCCGTACCCAACGGCGGCGCCGGCGTGGAGCACCGCCCCGCGCTCATCGCCACCACGTTCGCCGGCGAGCTTGGCCCCACCGACCTGTGCCGGCTCATGAGCGAGAACCCTGCCAGGGTCTTTGGCATGTTCCCGCGCAAGGGCTGCCTCGCCGAGGGCTCCGACGCCGACATCTGCGTCTGGGACCCGAGCGTCGAGTGGACGATCAGCGCCGCCACACAGCACCAGAACGTCGACCACACGCCGTTCGAGGGCTTCGAGTGCCGTGGCCGCGCCCGTCTCACGTTCGTGAACGGTGTCCTCGCCGCGCGCGATGGCGAGCCCACGGGCGTCAAGCCCGGCCGCTACGTGAGCCGCTAGGGTCAACACCGCGTTGCGCATCCCGCACGTGCGTGAGCGGCCTGGCCGCGTGCACGCCCGCTATCATTCGGTACCATGCCCCGCGAGGGGCAAGACATATGCCGCCACCAGCGGCATCGACTAGAAGGAGATTTTCATGGCTATCGAGGCTATCGTCACCGACAAGGCTCCCGCCGCCGTTGGTCCCTACTCCGCCGCCACCAAGGCCGGCAACTGCATCCACGTCTCCGGCCAGCTGCCAGTCGACCCCGCCACCGGCGAGTTCGCCGGCGAGGACATCGCCTCCCAGACCCGTCAGAGCCTGACCAACGTCAAGAACGTCCTCGAGGCCGCCGGCGCCACCATGGCCGACGTTGCCGAGACGACCGTCCTGCTCGACTCCATCGCCGACTTCGGTGCCATGAACGAGGTCTACGCCGAGTTCTTCGCCGCCCCGTACCCGGCCCGTGCCGCCTTCGAGGTCGCCGCGCTGCCCAAGGGCGCCAAGGTCGAGATCAAGGCCGTGGCCTACCTGTAAGCTCGTCTCATGAGCCTTGTGCGGGCGTAGCTGCCCGCTCGCAAGCCCCTCGCGACCGCCTGCGGCTCCGCGAGGGGCTTTTCTTGTCCGCCGGTACCGCTCGCGGCTAATTTGCGTTTCTCGTGGGTAAGGAGCGTGGGCTGGGGTAGACTATTCCTCGTGACTTTAGGGTCACTTTTTGTTCAGCGCGCAAGCGCATTTGTTGCCCCCGGAGGGGCAAACGAAAGAAAGGCACGTCATGGCTCAGGGTACTGTTAAGTGGTTCAATCCGGACAAGGGCTACGGCTTCATCTCTCGCGAGGACGGCGACGACCTGTTCGTCCACTACTCCGAGATTCAGATGGACGGCTTCAAGACTCTTGACGAGGGCCAGGCTGTCGAGTTTGACATCACCACCGGTCAGAACGGCAAGCTCCAGGCTTCCAACGTCCGTAAGCTCGCCTAAGTTCGACTTACATACGCTTGGGAAGGGGTGCCTCTTTGAGGCGCCCCTTTTTTATTATTGCCGCCACGCAGCAGCGGGTGTCCAGCGGCTGGGCATGCTTGCATCGATCGAGACGCCCGCAGGGGCATGCGTTTCATCAAGTAGGGCGCCCGCAACTGGTTGGTCACGGGCGCCCTGCGCTGCGTTGCGTGTTGTTCTTGCCTTTCCCTGTTCATCCAAAATACGCATCTACAGAGCTCAGGCGCGTAATATGGAAGAACCGATGACTTGGCCTGTGCTCTCTTGCACCGTCTGAATGTGAAGGAGCTACTGCACCGTCTTGGCAAACTCGAGGTATTGCACGTGGGCGAGCTGTCGCCATGCCTCGAGAGCGCGCTCGGCGGCGTACTCGGCTTCGGCGTTCTGGGCCGGCTCGTCGGTGGAGTTGCCGCTCGTGGTGTGCCAGAAGCCCTCGCCGTCCTGATAGGCAAAGAGGTTGATGCCCGGCATGGACAGGCGCGCGCCCAGCGCGGCCTTCTGGTAGCTCGTGAGCGGCGCCCCGATGGCATCGAGCGCAAGCGCGCCCAGGGTGCTCGTCGAGGTCTGCTCACAGCGCATCTTGCCCGTGGCGGCAACGTCGTAGTTGGCCCAGACGAGGTAGTTGGTCTGGTAGGCACGCGCCGAGTGCGCGGTCTGGCCCGCGTCGCCATAGAGCGCGTCGTCGAGCGCCATGCCAAAGTTGGGCTAGTGGTCGCCAAAGAAGACGAGCATGACGGGGCGGTCGAGGCCGCGCAGCTGCTCGATGAACCACTGCAGGTCCTGGTCGGAGGCCTGGATGCACGAGAGGTATTCGTTGAGCTGGTCGTTGCCGGCCTGGTCCCAGTAGGGCGCGTTGTAGGTCGTGAGGCGGTCCTCGGGGATGTTGTACTGGTTGTACGAGCTGTGGTTCTGCATCGTCACGTCGAGGACGAACTGCGGCGTGTCGCTGCTCGCGAGCTGGTCGAGGACCTTCTGGTAGGTGGCGGCGTCGGTCACGCCGCTGTGGAAGACGGGGGCGTCCTCGAAGGCCGAGATGTCGTAGAAACGGTTGAAACCCATCTGCTCGTAGACGCTCTCGCGGTTCCAGTTGGTTGAGAGGTTGGGGTGGATCGCCGTGGTGTCGTAGCCCATCTCGGCAAACTGGCGGGCGAGGTTGGGTGTGTCGTCAAAATCGTAGAGCGTGTAGGGGTAGAGGCCCATGCCAATGTAGGAGAGGCTGCTGCCCGTGAGCGTCTCGAACTCGGAGTTGCAGGTGCCGCCGCCGTAGGCAGACACCGTGAGGTTGCCGCGCACGAGGGCGTCGTCGATGCTCTTGAAGTAGGTGGGGCCTTCGTAGTCCACGCCCAGGTCGCCGTAGATTGAGGAGAGGTCGGCGAACGTCTCGTTCATGACGAAGACGATGCTGGGGTGGATGGCGCCGAACTGGTCGGCGCGTGCCTGGGCCGCGTTGTGATCGGTTGCGCTGTCGTAGTCCTGGGCCAGCGCGGCCTCGGTGCCCGCGGCCTCCTCATCGGTGTAGCCCTCGGGCACGGAGATCTCCATGTCCTTGGCCATCGTCATGAAGGCGGGCAGCATGCCGTACTGGTAGTAGCTGTTCGAGGGCCACCAGTAGTCGATCTGTATCTCGTAGTCGTTGTGCAGATCGAGCGCGTTGTAGCCGTTGGCGGCGCAGGCGCAGGCCACGAGTGCCACCAAGGCGGTTACTGCGGCGCGGCCCCAGGCGCGGCCGATGGGACGCCCGGCCGGGCGCATGAGCACGCAGGCGTCGAGCGAGGCCACGAGCAGCAGGATGCCCTGCGCGATGAGGGGCGTCACCTCGTAGGTGAAGCCGTCGGCCACCGCGGCGGCCGTTCCCAGGGCGAGAAGGTCCGAGGGCAGGATGGCCGTGCCCTTGAGGGTGAGCAGGAACCCCTGGGCGATGCCGAGGGCGGAGAGGCCCGCCGCGCAGACGGCTACGAGCCAGCCGCGGCGCTGGCCCACGAGCCACGCGCAGACCACGACGGCGGTGACGCAGCCGCGCTCGAGGGCGAGCAGGCCCGCGTCGACGTCGGCGAGGCTCGTGTTCCACGGCACCTCGAGTGCCGTGCAGGTGGCCGCTACCACGAAGGCGAGCAGCGCCCAGTCGCGCAGCAGCGGCAGCACGCGGCCGGCCACCATCTTGATGTGGCTCTCGGAGTCCGCGAGGCGGTCGAGCGGGCGCAGCAGCGGCTCGCGCAGCAGGGAGAGGGCGACGCCGAGCACGCAGAGCAGCTGGATGAGGGCAAACGTGTCCTCGCCCATGACCACGGTGCCCGCGCCCACCAGGTTGGCGAGCGCGATGGCGAGGACGACGAACGGCACGCACCAGACGATGCTTGCCGGCCGCAGGTTGCGACGGATGAAGGTTGCGATGTCTTGCGTGTTCACGGTACCTCTTGCGATAGCTTGGATAACAAAACTCTAATTATACAGCACCTTATAACTGGGTTGTTGCCCTAGAGCTCCGTGACCGCGCCCGCGCCATAGCCGGCGTTGCGCACGACGCGCTGCAGCTCCTCGGCCGGGGCGGCCTCCTTGGTGCGCACGTGGGCGACGCCCGCCGCGAGGTCGACGGTGGCCATCGTGCCCGTGCGCTCGTTGAAGGCGTTGGCGATGCGCTTGGCGCAGTTCTCGCAGCTCATGCCCGTGACGACGACGTCGTAGGCGTGGGCGTAGTGCGAGGCGTCGCGGTCCTTGGGCCCGTGGCTGCGCACGACGTCGGCGCCGCCGCAGCAGTCTCCCTTGCCGCCTCGGGCAACGTAGCCGCGAACAATGACGACGCAGGCCACGACGATGACTGAGATGATGATAACGTTGATGAGCATGGCTCCTCCTCTGGGCGCTTGTCGCGCGCCACTGCGAATGTTTAATTTGGCTTACTTATTGTAGCCGCAACCGCGTGACAGGGGCTTGGACGCGGGTTTGGGCGGGCCTTCTGAGGGGGCTAGATGCCTGGCATGGCGTGAGGCTGGCCGGACTGTCGGGATGACGCAAGCGCGTCGGTCTGCGCGTGCCCGTCTCGTCGTTGGGCGCCGCTCGCATAGGTAAAGCCCCTTCTGGCAGAACGGCTACTTTCAGGTTTGATTCAATCTGCTACCGTGGAGTCTCAAGGGGAGGGCGGAAGGGCCTTCCCGCTCATGTTCAAAGGAGCAGCATGAACACCAACGCCCTCATTCGCCGCGCCGGCGCGCTTGTCGCAACGCTCGCCCTGGCTCTCACGAGCACGCTGGGCCTTTCGGCCTGCGGTGGCCCCAAGCCCGAGGAAGTCATCAAGCAGCAGGTCAAGCTTGAGCTCGACACGATCAAGCAGGCCGATGCCGACACGATCAAGTCCGTCCTGGGCGAGGACGAGTGGAACAGCCTCTCCAGCAGCGGCATGGACGTCGAACAGTTCTACAACGGCTGCGTGAAGCACTTCTCCTACGAGGACCCCACGGTCGAGGTCGACGGTGACAACGCCACCGTCACGATTCCGGTCACCAACGTCGACATCGCCCAGGTCTTCGAGACCTGGACCGCCGACGCCCTCAACTACGCCAGCTCCGAGGAGGCCCAGGCCGACTACGCCGAGCTGGGCGAGGATGGCATTGCCGCCAAGCTTTTCGAGAAGCTCTACACCGCCCTTGGCGCCGACGACGCGCCCATCAAGACGGCCGACGTCCAGATTGACTTCACCAAGGACAGCGACGGTTCCTGGAACCCGACCGACAGCGACCAGCTGGGCTCGCTGCTCTTTGCGGGCGTCGACCCCTCGACGATTGGCTAGCTAGGCGCGAGCCCTCTCGTACGTGCAGAATTCGAAGGCGATTCCCTCCGGCGTCTGGAGGGGGTCGCCTTCTTCGTTTGTGTTGACGGTCTTGGCGAGGCGCCACGTGGGGTCGTCGTCGAGGTTGGGGAAGAACGTGTCTGCCGGGCGCACGCAGTGGTTCCTGGTGACCTCGGCGCTGGCGCAGGCGCCAATGAGTGCCTGGTAGACTTGGCCGCCACCGATGACCCAGCACTGCTCGTCCGGTGCGAGGAGGTCAAGCGCCTCCTCGAGGGAGTGGGTCACCTCGGCACCTTCGCGCTCAAAGCTCGCGTCGCGCGTCACCACGATGTTGCGACGATTCTTGAGGGGGCGGCCGCTCGGGAAGCTCTCGAGGGTGCGCCTGCCCATGAGCACGGTGTGTCCCGAGGTTTTTGCCACGAAGTGGCGCATGTCGGCGCGGTTCTCGACCACCATGTCGCCGTCCGCGCCGATGCCCCAGCCGTCGCAGACGGCGACGATGGCGTGGAGGTTGGGCAGGGGAGTGGCGGGGATGCTCATGGTGGCTCCTGGGTTGCTGTGGCGTGTCGCGGGGTGCTCGCGTGCGGCTAGACGGCGATGGGAATGTTCGTGACCTGCGGGCCGTGCTCGTAGTTCTCGACGATGAGGTCGCTCGTCGTGAAGTCGTAGAAGTTCGTGATCTCGTGGTTGAGCGTCACCGTGGGCGCCGGGTGCTGCGGGCGCGCGATGAGCTCACGGATGATGTCGACGTGGCGGTCGTAGATGTGTGCGTCGGCGATGACGTGGACGAGCTGGCCGGCTTGCATGCCCACGCTCTGGGCCACCATCATGAGCAGGATGGCGTACTGGCAGACGTTCCAGTTGTTGGCCGCGAGCACGTCCTGGCTGCGCTGGTTGAGGATCATGTTGAGGGTGGGTGCGGCATCGCCGGGGTGCATCGTGACGTTGTAGGTGCAGCTGTAGGCGCACGGGTAGAGGTTCATCTCAGAGAGGTCCGTGAAGACGTAGGTGTTGGTCATGATGCGGCGTGAGAAGGGCGTGAGCGTAAGGTCGCGCAGCACGCGGTCCATCTGGTCGAAGTCACCGTCGGCGTAGTGGCTCTTCTGGCCAATCTGGTAGCCGTAGGCCTTGCCGATCGATCCCGTCTCGTCTGCCCACTCGTCCCAAATGTGGCTCTTGAGGTCGTGGATGTTGTTGGACTTCTTCTGGTAGATCCACAGCACCTCGTCCATGGCGCTCTTGAGCGCGGTGCGGCGCAGGGTGAGCGCGGGGAACTCCTCGCGCAGGTCGTAGCGGTTGACCACGCCAAACTGCTTGATGGTGTAGGCGGGCGTGCCGTCCTCCCAGTGGGGGCGCACCTTCTGGCCCTCGGTGGTGGTGCCGTTGTCGAGGATGTCGGTGCACATGGCACAGAAGAGCTCGTCTGCCTTGCTCATGGTTCTCCTTGGGTTGCGGTGGCGCGGGTGCCGGTGCGGGCTTGGGACAAGGGACTGCGGGGGCATCGTCCCAGGTTACTTGCAGCTGGCCGAGTTGCCCAGGGCATGGGTGAGCTCGAGGGCTATGTCGGTGACCTCGGAGGCCTCGTCATCGAGGTCGGAGAGCTCGCGGGTCGTGTGGCCGCTGGGGTTCGTAACCATGTCGATGACCTGGGCAATCTTGTTCCAGCGGGTGAGGGCGTCGTCGCGGGCGTCGGTGAGGTTTTCGATGATGTCTGCGGCCTTGGTACCGGTGACGCTGCTCTCTGCGGGCAGCTCCAGGGCCTCGATGGCTTCGCTGGCAGACGCGGCGGCGTCTGCCGCGGCCTGGAGCTCGGAGGCGCGCGTGGCGTCGTCGCCTGTCGCGGCCGCGGCGCGCAGGTGGCTCTTGACCTCGGCGGCCGAACTGGCGTCCCGGCTCGCGAGGGCCTTCACGTAGGTGGCCACCGCCTGCTGGGAGCCGGAGTAGTCAGAGGCAAAGACGTAGTCGGACACGGTGTACTCGATGCATCCCAGGTACTGGTCGAGGGCGTTGTCTGCCGTGAGGCTCTGGCCAGACGAGATGTCGTGCTCGTCGTCGATGCCAAGGTCGTCGAGCAGGTCGTCGTAGTCATCGTCATCGAAGGAGTAGGTGTTGGGGTCTTCCCAATCGATGCTCGTGCCCACGACCTCGAGAACGTTGCACAGCGTAAGGGCGAGGGCCACGAGCACCATGAGCACGACGGCCACGATGACGTAGGCGGCAACGCCGCTCCTGTTGTCTTGCGAGGTGGTTGCACTGGCGCTCTCGAGGACAGGCTGCTTGTCCTCGTCCTTCTCGTGCTTATGGCTGTTGACGTCGGGCTGCGATGTGGGCTGCTGGGTGCTCATGTCTTCCTCCCGATGCTTGGGCGCGTGAGATGTGGCCTAGTCGAGGTCCTCGAGCCTGCCGTGGCGCTCGTAGCGCGTGACGCGCGCAATTCTGTTGTCGTCGTCGACGAAGACGACGTGGGGCTTGGAGGTCTGGGCCTCCTCGGGGGTCATCTGGGCGTAGCACATGATGATGACCTTGTCGCCAGGCGTTACGAGGTGGGCGGCGGCGCCGTTGAGGCAGATGACGCCGCTGCCGGGTTCGCCTGCGATGACGTAGGTCTCGAGGCGGCTGCCGGAGTTGACGTCTGCCACCTGGACCTTCTCGTACTCGAGAATGCCAGCGGCGTCCATGAGCTGCTGGTCGATCGTGATCGAGCCGATGTAGTCGACCTCGGCCTGGGTGACCGTGGCGCGGTGAATCTTGCCCTTGAGCATGTTGAGGACCATGTGTCGCTGCTCCGTGTCTATGATGTGCCCGCGGCCGTGAGCTGCGGGTGAGGCGTCTTTTGCAACTTCCTAGGGTACAACGCATAGCGCGGGGCGGAGGCGAACCAACGTGGATTTCACAAGGTTCGCCTCCGTCCCGGAGGTTTCGTTCGGATATGCGAATGGGCGGGCGTCGCTGGCGGCGGGAGCGCGCACGTTGCGGTCGGTTGATGATCCGCGGCGGTAACAACCGACCGTGCCGTGCGCACTTCCGGGTGGGCGAGGCGCGTCGTGTCTAGGGCGATGCCGTCCCGTTCAAGGGCGAGCGGCTGGGCCTAGAGCGAGAGGAACAGCTCGTGGACGCGTGGGTCTGCGTCGAGCTCGGGGTGGAAGGCGAGCCCGATCTGGCCTCCCTGCCTCACGGCCACGATGCGCCCCTCGTGGGCGGCGAGCACGTCAACGTTCGCGCCGGCCTCCATCACGAAGGGGGCGCGGATGAAGGTCGCGGGCACCTCTCCCAGGCCTTTGAACTGCAGGTTCGTGTGAAAACTGCCCAGCTGGCGACCGTAGGCGTTGCGTTGCACGAGAACGCCGAGCGTCGCCAGTCGCGGCGTGCCCTTGTCGTCGTGGGCGTCGAGGCGCCTGGCGAGCAGGATGAGGCCCGCGCAGGTGGCGAGCGTGGGCATCCCGGCCGCGATGCGCTCGCGCAGCGCCTCGAGCATGCCCAGCTCGGCCAGGAGCTTGCCCTGGGTGGTCGACTCTCCGCCGGGCAGCACCAGGCGGTCGAACGGCTGGTCGAGGTCCGCTGCCTGGCGCAGCTCGACAACCTTCTCGCCCAGCTCGGCAAGCTTGGCCTCGTGCTCGGCAAACGCGCCCTGGACGGCGAGGACGGCGGTAGCCACTAGCGACCACGCTCCTCCATGATGATGCCGATCTCGTCGGCGTTGATGCCCACCATGGCCTCGCCGAGATTCTTGGAGAGCTCGGCGATGAGCTTGGCGTCGGTGTAGTTGGCGACGGCCTTGACGATGGCGGCGGCGCGCTTGGCCGGGTCGCCGCTCTTGAAGATGCCCGAGCCCACGAAGACGCCCTCGGCGCCGAGCTGCATCATGAGCGCGGCGTCGGCGGGGGTCGCCACGCCACCCGCGGCGAAGTTCACGACCGGGAGCTTGCCGTTCTCGTGGACGTAGCGCACGAGCTCGACGGGCACGGCGAGCTGCTTGGCGGCCTCGAAGAGCTCGTCGTCGCGGAGGGCCACGACGTCGCGAATCTGCTTCTGGATCTTGCGCATGTGGCGCACGGCCTGAACGACGTCGCCCGTGCCCGGCTCACCCTTGGTGCGAATCATCGTGGCGCCCTCGGCCACGCGGCGCAGGGCCTCGCCCAGGTCGCGCGCGCCGCAGACGAAGGGCACGTCGAACTGGGTTTTGTCGATGTGGTAGGTGTCGTCGGCGGGGGTGAGGACCTCGGACTCGTCGATGTAGTCGATCTCGATGGCTTGCAGGATTTGGGCCTCGACGATGTGGCCGATGCGGCACTTGGCCATGACGGGAATCGAGACGGCCTGCTGGATGCCGGCGATCATGGCGGGGTCGCTCATGCGGCTGACGCCGCCGGCCGCGCGGATGTCGGCGGGGATGCGCTCGAGGGCCATGACGGCGCAGGCGCCCGCCTCCTCGGCGATGCGCGCCTGCTCGGGGGTGGTGACGTCCATGATGACGCCGCCCTTGAGCATCTGCGCGAGCTGGCGGTTGAGCTTGGTGCGGTCTTGGCTGGTTGCCATGCGTGCCTCCCGGTCTGGGTTGATTGGTAGCTCGATACCCTACGCCGAATCTGGCATTGGCAACATCTTCAGTAGGTGAGAAACTTAGCAGGTCAGGATAGGGTCAGGTGCGAGGAGCTGATAGGGTCAGATGCTCGATTACGACATGGCGGCGCATGGCAGCGAGAGCCTCTATGGCTATCTCTACCAGCGCATTCGTGACGATATTGTCGAAGGCGAGATTGCGGCGGGGTCGCGCCTGCCCTCGAAGCGCTCGCTGGCCGAGCACCTGGGCGTGAGTGTCGCTACGGTCGAGGGGGCCTATGGCCAGCTGGTGGCGGAGGGGTACGTGAGCGCCCGCGCCCGCAGTGGCTACTACGCGTGCGACCTGCCGGGCATGGTGGCGTATGTGGCGTCGCCGCAGGTAGATGCTGCCGTGCATGCCTCGGGCGATAGCCAGACGGACTTGTCGCGGCCGGCCGGCGCCTCGCTCGACGCGGCGCGGCTCTGGAGCCGCGCCCTGCGCCAGACGCTCACATGCGAGCCCGAGGAGGAGGTGTTCTGCCCGGCCCCTGCCCAGGGAACGCTGCGGCTGAGGCGCGCCATCGCGGCTCATCTGCGCCAGACGCGCGGACTTGTCGTGGACCCCGCGCGCATCGTGGTGGGCGCGGGTGCTCAGATGCTCGACGTGATGATTGCCCAGCTCATGGGCCAGGCCGGCGTGTTTGCGCTCGAGGACCCGGGGTACGTGAGGCTCACGAGGATCTACGAGGCGTGCGGGTGCGGCGTGCGCCATGTTCCGCTCGATGGGCGGGGCGTGCAGATGGCGGGACTTGAGGCGTCGGGTGCAAACGTGCTCCACCTCATGCCGTCCCACCAGTTCCCCACGGGGCTCGTGACGTCAATAAGCCGCAGGTACGAGCTTATGGGCTGGGCCTCCGCCCAGGAGGGGCGCTGGCTTGTCGAGGACGACTACGACTGCGAGTTTCGCCTGGCGGGGCGTCCTGTGCCGGCACTTGCGAGCATCGACGCTGACGGGCGCGTCATCTACACCAATACGTTCTCCAAGAGCATGGGCGCGGCCCTGCGCCTCGCCTATATGGTGCTTCCCGAGGAGATGATGGAGCGCTATAGCCGTGAGCTGGGCTTTTACTCGAGCACCGTGAGCTCGGTGCAACAGGTTGCGCTGGCTCGCATTCTCGAGGGCGGCGACTACGAGCGCCACGTGGCGCGCGTCCGCAAGCGCTGCCGCGACCTGCGCGACGAGCTCGTGGGTGCCCTGCGCGCGCGACCCGATGCTGGCAGGATTGGCATAGAGCAGGCAGACGCCGGCCTTCACCTGGTGCTTCGCGTGGACACCAAGGCCAGCGAGGAAGAGATCGCCGTCCGTGCCGTTGCGGCGGGTCTGCCCGAAGCGTGCCTCGTGCCCCTGTCGCGCTACGCCTTTGAGCGCGCGGGCGGCGACCGAAGCGGCGCTGCGCGCCGCTTCGTCGTACCCTACGACGCCCTCGACCCCACCCGCGTCGCGATTCTGGCCTCTTTGGCCTTCGACGGGCCATCCCTTAAATAGGCTAATCAACTTTTTCTTGCTTAGATCTTTGACTCTGGAGTAGACGGCCGATTGTATCTTGCAAAAACCCAGTTGAGTGAAGTCACAATGGCCTTTCTACTTTGATGGCTGCGGCACAAGCACGAAATAGTTGATTTGGATTCGCCGCCGCAGCGCGTTTGCCGAAATCCCCTTCGTCTCGCTGCTCACCGAAGCGTTGTCTGTTAGTTTCTTTCTACCGAGGAAGGGGGCATCATGGATGGCGTACTTTGTGGCCCAAGTGCTTTCAAATACTGGCGGATACCCCCGCAAGTACTTTCCCTGTGTCCGCCTCTGCCAATTGGCGATTTTGCTCGTCATAGGTCAGACTATCTTGAGCACCCGCTGGTTAACGAAATCCTAGGTTTGCCGTTGAGTCGTTTGCTCGTGGGCGGCCGCCATCCTAACTCAACTTCGAATCTCACCAACCATGCTTGGTCTGGCCCACTGCCGGCTGGGGCGGTTGTACAGAGCGAACTTGGCATTGAGGTTGCCTCGCCTGCGTTTACCCTGCTCACGCTGGCCAATCAGGTCTCCTACATCACGCTTGTGATGTGCGCCTACGAGTTGTGCGGGTCCTTTGCCGTGTTCAAGCCATCGCCCCGAATCGAGGAGGCGCTGGCAAGCCCAAGGAATCATGCGGCGCTCAACATGTCTGGCGCCTGGGAGCGGGTATGCTCTGCGAGCGGGAAGGCCTCTAACCTTTGGAGCCGCGAGCCACTCATTGACATCGATGAACTGCGTAACTTCGCCGCGAACACGGATGGCATGCGAGGCCACCGTGCGCTGGTTCGCGCCGCCAATGATGTAAGGGGAGTTGCTGCCTCGCCCTTCGAGGTGCAGGCGGCGATGCTGCTCAGCCTCGATACGCGGCTGGGTGGCTGCGGCTTCAAGGACCTGCAGCTCAATCGCCGTATTTGGCTGAGCGCGTCAGCTCGGGCTATATCGGGTCGCAGCTCCGCCATTGCCGATCTTTACTTTGAGGGCGAGGAGGGTGTTAAGCTCGACATCGAATGCCAGAGCCGCATGATCCACAACAGCGCCCCGGCGGCAATCGAAGACTCGAATCGCTCGCTTTCGCTGCAGATGATGGGCGTAACCGTTCTCCCCATCACGTTCGAGCAGGTCCATGACGAGAAACGCTTCGACAGACTTGCTGATCACATCGCAAAGGTGCTGGGTAGGCGCCGTGCAAGGCGCTCCGAGCGTTATCGCGTTGTAGAGGTTGAGTTGCGCGCGCAAATCTTCTGCGACTGGAGTCGCCTCGTGGCCTAACCCCGGCGCTTCGCAATCTCGCGGCAGCGCTGCGTGAGCAGCTCGTAGACCGCGCGCGTGTCACCGCCGAGGCAGCCAAGATGGCGCTCTATCGTAGCCTCGTCGCCGCGGGCGGCGGGGCCGGTAAGGGCGTCGGCGGGGCCGTCCTCGGCCACGTGGCGGGCGTTGCCCAGAAAGAGGGGAGCCAAGGCCCGCTCGGCGCCCGCGTGATCGAAGCCGCAGGTCACAAGCTCAGAAACCGCCATGTCGTAGAGGCCCACCACAAGGTTCGAGGCCATGACGGCGGCGGCGTGGTAGCGCGCCTTTTGGGTGCCGTCGATCTTCACAACGGCGGCGCCAAGCTCGCGAACAATGCTGCCGAGAAGGTCGCAGGCACACTCGTCGCCCTCAACGGCAAAGGTGCAGCTCGCAAGCTCGCGCCACGAGTCGAACCTGCTGCTCACGGCATAGAGGGGGTGCAGCGACGCCACGCAAGCCCCCACCCCGCGGCACGCGTCCAGCGCGCTCGACGGCGTGGCGCCCGAGCAGTGCGCCACGATCTTGCCGGCCAGGTCGAGCCCGGCGAGCTCGCGACCCACCTCGGCGATGGCCGCGTCGGGGGTCGTTACGAAGATGACGCTCGCGCTGCCCGTGCACTCCTCGATCGAGCCACACGCCCGGCCGCCGGCAAACGCCGCTGCCTCGCGGGCGCTCGATTCGCTGCGAGAGAAAAAGCCGGCAAGGCGGACACGCTCGCTGTCCGCTAAAAAGCGGGCGAGCGAGCAGCCAACCTTGCCGGCTCCAATAAAGGCGATGTCAACGACGTTGTTCACGCGAACCTAGTCGTTGCACCCACAGCCGCAAGAGTCGCAGCCGCAACCGCAGCCGTGCCCTTCCGGCTCGTAGATGAAGTTGTCGATGAGGCGGGTCTTGCCAATGTAGACGGCCATGGCGCACAGCACCGGCGCGTCCTCGATTCGCTCGATCTGCACGATGTTCTCGAAGTCGACCATCTTGACGTAGTCGATCTTGGCGAGCGGCTCGGCCTCGATGATGGCGCGCATGGCGTCAAGCACGGTCTTGGCGTCGCGCTCGCCGGCCTCGACCATGCGCTGGCCGGCAAAGACGGCGCGCGACAGGCACAGGGCCGCGGTGCGCTCCTCGGGCGAGAGGTAGGTGTTGCGCGAGCTCTTGGCCAGGCCGTCCTCCTCGCGGACGATGGGGCAGCCCACGATCTTGATACCAAAGTTGAGGTCGCGCACCATGCGGCGGATGACGGCGAGCTGCTGGGCGTCCTTTTGGCCAAAGTAGGCGCGGTCGGGCGTCACGATGTTGAACAGCTTGGAGACGACGGTGCACACGCCGCGGAAGTGAATCGGGCGGGTGAGGCCGCACAGCTCGTGCGTGAGCTCGTCCATGTTGACGTAGGTGCAGGCGTTGGGCGCGTACATCTCGCTGGGCTCGGGGTGGAAGACCAGCGCGGCGCCGGCCTCCTCGCACAGCTTGCAGTCGCGCTCAAAGTCGCGCGGGTAGCTCTCGAGGTCCTCGTTGGGGCCAAACTGCGTGGGGTTCACGAAGTCGGAGACAACGACGCGGTCGTTCTCGGCGGCGGCGCGCACAATCAGGCTCTTGTGGCCCTCGTGCAGAAAGCCCATGGTGGGAACGAGGCCCACGGTGAGACCCGCGCGCTTCCACTCCCTGACCTGCTCGCGAACCTCGGCGACGGTGGTGACTGCCTGCATTAGTTGTTCCTCCTGATCTGGTCCATGACCTCGGGGTCGATCTTGAATCCGTTCTCGATGGCGGGGAAGCTGCCGTCCTGCACGGCGGCGGCGTAGGCCTCGTAGCCCTCGCGCATGGCATCTCCCACCTGGGCAAACTGGCGCACGAACTTGGGCTTGAACCCGCCGGGCGTCATGCCGAGAAGGTCCTGCGCCACCAGCACCTGGCCGTCGCAGCCCGCGCCCGCGCCAATGCCAATCGTGAAGCAGTGGGTGAGCTTGGACGTGATGAACTCGGCGAGGTCGCGCGGGACGCACTCGAGCACCACGGCAAACGCGCCGGCGCGCTCGACGGCCAGGGCGTCATCGACGATGCGCTGGGCGTTCTCGGCGCTCTTGCCCTGCACCTTGAAGCCGCCAAAGGAGTTGGCGCTCTGCGGGGTCATGCCCACGTGGCCCACCACGGGGATGCCGCTCTCGACGATGGCGTGGATGGTCTCCTCGCAACGCACACCGCCTTCGAGCTTGACGGCCTGGCAGCGGCCCTCCTTCATGAGGCGGCCGGCGTTGCGCAGGCCCTCCTCGACGCTGGCCTGGTACGACATGAACGGCATGTCGCCCACGACGAACGTGTCGCTCGTGGCGCGCGTGACGGCGCGGGTGTGGTGGATCATGTCGTCCATGGTCACGGGGATGGTGTCCTCGTAGCCAAGCATGGTCATGCCAAGCGAGTCGCCCACCAAGATCATGTTGATGCCTGCGGCCTCGACGATGCTGGCCATCGTGTAGTCGTAGCTGGTGACCATCGTCACCTTTTGGCCCTCGGCAACCTGCTTGGCGAGGGTGAGAACCGTGTTCTTTGCCATGTGCTTCCTTTCGCGCCCGGGTTGCGGGGGAGGGCGCCTTGCGGCCGGCATGGTGCCGGTCCAAATGTCTATTGTAGGCTGTTCAAGCGCCTAGAGGTGCATATCTTCGAAGACGTCGCTCCAGGAGAGGCCCAGCGAGCGCACGACCTCGAGGTCTGCCGCGAGCCAGTCGACGCTAAGCAGGCTGTCGCGGTCGAGCCAGCGCAGGGCCTCGTGGTCGAGCATCTGGAGCTCAGTTACCGCGGGGACGGGAGCGCAGAAGACGTCCATGGTGATGGAGAGCTCGGGGTAGTCGTGGCGCACGGTCGAGAAGGGCCAGAGTACTCCGAGCTCGATGCCCAGCTCCTCGCGGATCTCGCGGCGGCAGGCCTGCTCGGCAGACTCGCCGGGCTCGAGCTTGCCGCCGGGCAGCTCCCAGCCGTCCTTCATGCCGTGGCTGCGCTGGGCTGCCAGGATGCGGCCGTCGCGAACGATGATCGCGGCTGCCACGTGCAGGTTGTCGTTGGGCATGGTGCCTCGCTTTCTGGGCCGCCTCGCGGCCGCGTGGGTGTCGCGTGGATTGTACCCATGTTGGGCCCGTGGCCGTGAATATAGCTGCCGAGAAGAACACGGCCGATAAACGCGCTGCCGAGAAGGACGTGGCCGAGAAGAACTTTGCCGAGAAGAGCGCTGCCGAGAAAAGCGCCCGAAAGCGCGCCACCAACAAGGCCTACCGCGCGTCCAGGCCCATCTGCAGCAGGTAGACCTCCTCGCGCAGCTCGCGGGCGCCGACGCGGGAAAGCTCGCCGGCCTCGTGCAACTCGCGGATCTGCTCGAGCTCAAAGGCGAGCGCCTCGGCCTCGATCTCGCGGCACTGGGCCTGAACGCGGGCGTGCCACTCCGCGCGGGACGACCCACTGCGCACGTTGGCCGTGGCGGCTAGCTGGGCGCGGTGCTCGCCCGCGATGATACGGGCCGCGAGCTGCTGCTCGTCAGAGAGCTCGGGTGCCCAGGCGCGCAGCTGGTCGATGGCGTGGCGCTCGGTTGCGGCGTGAAGGCTTGCGAGCTGCTCGCGCTCGGCGTCGTCGGCACGGCTGGCCATAGCGCGCACCAGGCGCGCCGCGTGCGCCCGCCGCCTGCCGCGTCCTCCGCTCACGCCGCGGTGCAGCTCGTAGGTGCTCTGCAGGCCCTCTAGGGCCTCCAGGTAGCGCTCGGCCACGTTGCGGTCCGCGCTACCTGCGTCGATTTGCTCGTGCACAAAGGCAATCTGTGCCTCGATGACGCGCAGGCGCAGCTCGATCATCGTTGCGGCCGAGGCCTCGCGCTCGAGGGTGGCGTCGAGCCGCTCGCGGAAGGAGCGGGCCGCCAGGCGCGTGGCCGCGGCGGCCTCGCGCGAGGTGCCGTGACTGGCCTCGCCCTGCTCAATGTGGGCGATGGTGCGGCGCAGGACCTCGGCGCGGGCGCGCGTGAGGGCTGCCTCGGCCTGGGTCGTGTCGGGGGCGGGGGCAAGCAGGGGTACGAGGAAGTTTGCCAGCACCAGGGTGAGGACGATGACCCCCGAGGCTACGAAGATGAGCAGGCTGCGCTGGGGAAACGCGGTGCCCTCGGCCGTGAGGTAGGGCAGGGTGAGCATGATCGAGAGAGTCACGGCGCCCTTGGGCCCGCTGAGGGTCGTGACGAGGGCGCTGCGCAGCAGACGCTGCCAGTTGTGGGCCTGGCCGTCGTTGGCGTGGCGGACGCGGTGGATGCGCTCGAGTGCGAGCACCCAGAGGAGGCGCACACCCACCACAAGCACGCAAACCAGCAGCATAAGGCCGCAGAGCCGGACAAAGTCCGTGCCCTGGGCCGTGCGCAGGGTGGGGGCGATGGTACTTGGGAGCTTCATGCCCAGAAGCACGAAGACCGTGCCATTGATGATGAAGGTGAGGAGCTCCCAGACGCTCTCGGAGGCCAGGGCGTGGCGCGAAGACTCGGCCGTGAGGCGGCCCGGATTGAAGCGCATGAGCAGGCCCGCGGCAACGACGGCCAGGATGCCGCTCGTGTGCAGGGCCTCAGCGGCGAGGAAGGTCACGAAGGGCGTGCAGACCTCGAAGAGCACGTGCTCGGTGGGGGTCTCGAGGCCGAGGGCGCGGATGCGGCCCACGAGCAGGGTGATGACGAGGGCGCAGGCGAGGCCCACGGCGATTCCGCCAAAGAAGTCGGCGAGGAAGGTTGCGCTTGCCCGAGCGAGCGAGAAGGACCCGGTTGCCGCTGCGGCCACGGCAAACTCGAAGCAGACGACGCCCGAGGCGTCGTTGAAGAGGGCCTCGCCCGAGAGCAGCGACTTCTGGCGCTTGGTGAGGGTGACGTCTGCTCCCAGGGCGGCGACGGCCGCGGCGTCGGTGGGGCCAAGGGCAGCGCCCAGGGCAAAGGCCGCGGCGAGGGGAATCGCGGGGTCGGCGAGGTGGAGGGTGGCGCCCACGACGAGGGTGGTCCCGATCACAAGGCCAATCGCGAGGGAGGCAACGGGCGCCCAAGCGCGTAGGAGCTCGGCCTTGTCCGCGTGACGCGACTCCTCAAAGAGCAAGGGAGCGATGAACAGGACGAGGAAGAGCTCGGGGTCGCGAAAGATTTGCGTGGGGTCGGTCGTGATGAGGCAGCCCACGGCGGCACCCAGGGCAATCTGCACGAGCGGCAGCGAGACGCGGGGCAGTACCTGGGCAAATGCGCTTGAGGCAAGAAGGCAGCCTAGCAGCAGGAGAATGATCTCGAACGACGACATGCGATTCCTTTGGGGCGGGTTGGCATCGGGGGCGATTGCGCCCGATGGCTAGTATCTCATGCGAAAGAAGGGCGGCCCGTCCCAACGCGTGGGGCGAGCCGCCAACGGGCACGTTTGATTTTAGTTTTGGGCGAGAAGGGCCTTAGCGTCTTCTAGCTGATCCGCGAGCTCTTCGGCGGCGGAGTAGGCGCCATCCGTGTCGTCAGATTCTGCAAGCTCCATAATCTGCCGGGCCTTCTCGATGGCTTCGTTGAGTTGGGCGATAAGGTCGTGACTGGCCATGTATGCTCCAATCCGAGAAACCAATAAGTTGCTGGTAGATACCTATTCCTTGCCTCTAAGCTCGCAAATGGCTTTGCCAATGCGGTGCGGGACGCCCACGACAAGTGCGTTGCCCATGCAGAAGGCGCGGTTGCCATCGGTCATCCCCGTGTTGGTCCAACCTCGAGGGAAGCCCTGAAGCTGGTCGAGCTCGTCGGGCACGAGTCTGCGATAGCGACCGTCTATGCACTGGATTACGTGCTTAAAGCGGCTTGCCCCGCGCCCGCCCTCACCGGTGAGAATCGTGCGAGAAGGCTTGTCGGTGGCGTCGGGAAAGGCCATCTGTCCCTCAGAGTAGGTGTAGGTGAAGCCGGTCTTCTTGTTTGTACGCTCCTCGCGTTTGGAGCCCTTGAGGTACTCCCACCTGGGAAGCTGAGAATCGTCGATGAAGAACTCGGCGGGAACCTCGTCGTCGGGAATGAGCACGTCGCCAAGCGTGCGTCGCGCTCCGGTGTAGTTCTCGACAACCTTGCAGGTGAGGACCCTATTTCCAACCATGCAACCCGCATCGAGGAAAGGAGAGGCCTTGCCGACAAGGTTGAAGCTCCTGGATGCGTCATAGGGGTCGGCCGGAATTCTGATGGTGCGAATTTCCTCCTCGGCCGGAGCGACCATGGGAAACGCGCGTGACATCACGCCGTCCGTGAGCCTCATCTCGAGGTCCCAGGATGCATTACGTTCGGCAAAGATGTAGATGCGCTTGCGGCGCTGCGAGAAGCCGTACTCGGCGCTGTTGACGACGCGCCACTCCGCGCTGTAGCCGCGCTCGGCGAGGCACGACAGGATAATGGCGAAGTCGCGGCCGCGCTGGGAAGCAGGACTCTTGAGCAAGCGGTCAACGTTTTCGAACAGACAATAGCGGCAGGCGTTTTCGTCGCGGTCATTCTGCAGCTTGAGGAAGCGGTAAATCTCCCACCACAGAACGCCCTTCTTGCCCTCGATGCCATGTGCCTGGGCAAGGGGGCGGGCAACGGAATAATCCTGACAAGGGAAGCCGCCCACGACCATGTCAACCGTGGGGATTTCTCGCTTGCCGGCTTCGGCCTCGTCAAGAACCGCGGCTATGTCCTGGTTTACAACGGAGTTCTCGCCAAAGCGCTCCGCATAGCAGCGGGCGGCAAACTGTCGCCCCTGCGTTCCGGGCGGCTCCCACTGGTTGGCCCAGATGGTTTTGAAGGGCCCTGCGGCAGGCAGGGAAAACTCGGGGTGAGAGGGGTCGCTGTAGCCTTCAAGGCCAAGGCGAAACCCGCCGACCCCAGCAAAGAGCTCGGCAACTTTGATTTGGTCGGTCACGTTTCTCCAATCGCTGCTGTGACCTATTTCTTTCTATCTAGATTAACCGATCGAGCGAGCCAGATCAATATGCCGACTCGCTCGATTTCAATCAATCCATGTGGTTACTGTAGCCTCGATACCTGACACAAATCAGGCAATCAAGGACTAGCAACGCTCCAGCGTCTGGGCGATTTGCTCCTTCAGATACCCCTGATTGAGCCAGAAGCATTTCTTCGTTACCGGCTCGCCATGGGGCTGCGGGCGCGTGTCTGCAGCATTGCGGCCGTGCGGGCGAACGTGGCAACAACGATTCTCCGAGGACTTGACTGAGATGTCGGCGCGACCGATGCGAACGTTGCGCTGCATGGCTTCGTAGCAGCGGCGCCCCTCTTCGACGTCCTTGTCGGGCATCTGCCAGAAGCAGACGTCTGAGAGGGCGTAGGTGCCGTCATCCTGTTCGCGGTAGATGACGAATAAGTACAGCTGCTCGAGCTGTGCCTTGAAGTCCGAATCCTCGAAGGGAGTCTTCTCGAGCTCAAAGTAGTCAAAGGCCGGGAAGGAGATTGCCTGGTCGGGCCTACCATCCTTGTGAAGCCTGATGGTCTTGGGCTTGGCGCCTGCCTTTTCGAGTTCCTTGACCTTGTCCTTCTCTCCAACGCCCAGGATGAGGTTCGTGATTCTTGCGCAGGCGTTCTTTGACGCGGAGACGTTGAACAGGGACATCAGTCGTTCGTGGCTCATGCCAAAGTAGGGCTCGAAACGCTTGCGGATAAGCTCGATGATCGGCAGCTCCTCCTCGCCCTTCTTGCGCTTGATGCGCTTGCTCTTTTCGAGCTCCTGCTGCTCGATGCCCGTCATGTACGAGGCCTTAAGGGCCCAGGCACGCGGCTTGGCGGGAACATCCGAGAAGGGCTGTGCCCTACGCACGCTGCTGTTTGCCGCCTTGGTACATGCCTCGAGGTAGAGCGTGTCACTGCCGGAGATATCTTCGGCGTGGCCTGAGCGCACCTTTTCCACGACCGTCTCCCAGTCCTTCTTGATCTGGGGAAGGTCCTCCTCGGGAATGCTCCAGGAACCGGCAAACTCGATGGCGTAGTCCACGGGGTTCTTCTCGGGCTCGTACTGATACAGAACGAGCAACATCCTGCGCACCTTATTGAGTAAGTGCGAGGTCTCGAAGGTCTCGTCTGGAACGCTCATGTAGTCGATCATCGAAAGAACGAGGCGCTCCTTGGCCACGAACTCGCCCTTCTTAGTCTTCTTGAGCGGCGTGGACTTGAGTTCGAGGTCGGCTTCGGCGAAGTCGGGGGCAGAGTCGCTGTTGATGGCGTAGCCGAAGTAGTACTTCTCGAGGGCGTTGCCAAAGGCGCCGCGCCTTACGGTCGGGTCGGGGAGCTCGGGCGCATTGCTCATCTCGCGAAGGGTGTGGCCTTCGAGACGCTTTGCGTACTCGATGATCGAGTTGGGGTCCGTGGGGTCATAGGCAAAGTTAAGGCACGCCATAGCTGGTCCAATCGTTGAGGGTGGCCTCATGCTAATCCGTATCGCGACGGCTCGCTGTCGCCTGCGTGTCTAATTAGACTGGTGGCGGATAGTCACAAACTCTTGGCGGCCTACACCGAATTATGAACTGCTCGGCCAGTTGGTCTAGACTTGTCGGACACAAACACGCGCGCGGCGAGGGGAGGGCCATGGTTTCTGAGGCGACGCGCCATGTGATGCAGGCGAACAAGTCAAAGAACACCAAGCCCGAGCTCAGGGTGCGCGCGGCCCTGCGCGAGGCTGGCCTGCCTGGGTATCGCCTGCACTGGAAGGCCGCTCCCGGCAAGCCAGACATTTGCTATCCCGGCCGCAAGGTCGCAATCTTTGTCAACGGCTGCTTCTGGCACCGCTGCCCCTACTGCGCCCTCTCCACACCAAAGTCTAACGTCGAGTTCTGGACCGCCAAGTTTGCCCGTAACCGCGCCCGAGACGAGCGCGACCGCGAGCAGCTTGCCCGAGACGGCTGGAAGGTCATCACTGTTTGGGAGTGTCGCCTCAAGAAGAACCGCTTTGACGCCACCGTTGCCCGCGTGGCAGACGAGGTGCGCCGCGCGGGTTCCTCAGCCAATAAAGCCGAGGTCGCACCCCGTGGGGACAAGGGACCCGTCCCCCTGTCCCCGGCGGCCACGCTTGCCTGGCCAGACGGCCCCGGCTGCGTCATCGAGGTGGGCACCGCGCCCGCCTGGCGCCATCGCCAGCGTGCCAAGAAGCTCCGTTCGCGTCATAATAAGACAATTACGTCTCACGGAGCCGGCGCCCGCGCGCGCCATCGCCGCAGGTAGCAACAGGAGGTGCAGCATGGCAGTCTACGTCACGTCTGATGCGCACGGCCACGTCCGGGCGCTCGACGAGGTGTTGGATCAAATCTCGCTCGCAAGCGACGACGTGCTGTACGTCCTGGGAGACCTCATCGACCGCGGCCCGGACCCCCTGGGTGTCATCTTGCTGGTGCGCTCGCTGCCCCAGGCCCGCGTGCTCATGGGCAACCACGAGCAGCTCATGCTGCATGCCACGGCCCACACGGGCGCTCCCAGGGACGGCGAGTTTGATCTCTCGGGGCTCGACAACATCACCTTCACCGACTGGTTCGACTGGATGAACAACGGCGGCAACGCCACGGCCACCCAGCTGTGCCAGCTTAGGGAAGACGAATACGACGAGGTCATCTCCTGGGCCTCTGGCCTGCCGCTCTATGACGTCGCCGTGGCTGGTGGCCACACGTTTGCGCTCGTGCACGCGGGTATTGACGCGGGCTTCGTCTCCGAGTGGCGCGAGGCCCATCCCGAGGCAGACCCGTGCGAGCCTGCCGCCCTTCTCGACCTTTTGGGCTGCCAGCCGGCAGACGTCCTGCTGTGGATGCGCGACGGCCTGGCGTTTCCCACGAGGCTCGTGGACGAGGGCGGCCGCGGTCCCGTCGTGGTGGCCGGCCACACACCGTCGCCGCTGCTCGCGGGCCTTGCCGGCTTGTCCGAGGAGCAGTGCATGTCATCCGAGCGCAAGGGCAAGGTCGTTGTCTATGGCGCGTGCGAGGCCACGGGCAACAGGGTCGACCGCATCGACATCGACTGCGCCGCGGCGAGCGGCCACGGCATGGGCTGCGTGGGAGTGCTGCGCCTCGACGACCTCGCGTGCTTCTACGCAGACATCCGAGAGGGCGAGTAGCCATGGACTGGGACGTGCGCTCGGGTGCCTCCGCCCCTGCCCGCGATCTTCTGCACGGGTACGTTGAGCTTGAGGAATGCCCTGGCGGATGGGTCCGCCCGCAGCGCTTCTCGACCATGCAACGGCGTGCCCTCTCAAGCTGCCTTGCGTGGTATCCTGGCATCTTTCGCCAGATGGCGGCCTGCACCGCGGGCGTGCGCCTTGAGTTCGAGACCGATGCTACGCAGGTGCTTGTCGAGTTTGCGGCAGACACCGAGCCGCGTGCCACGAGAAACGTGCTCAAGGGCATGAAGCCCGAGGTAGGGGACGCCACCGCGCCCCATGACGGGCTGTCGGCCGACGTCGACGGCAAGCACCTGTCGCGCGTGGTGCTGGTGCCTGATGTTGCGGCCGCGCCCGGCGAGGCGGGTCCGGGCGTCCTGCTTGACCTGGGCGGATTCAAGAGCCGCGGCAACCTGGTGCAGCTGCCCGGCTTTGGCGACATGCACCGCGTGCGCGTGTGGCTGCCGAGCCTGAGGGGCTGCGAGCTGCGGCGCGTTTACGGCAACGGCTCGTTCGTGCGGCCCGTCTCGGGCGAGGCACCGCGCGGCACGCTGCTGGTGCTGGGAGATTCGGTGGCCCAGGGCTTCACCGTGGGCGACCCGGCGCTTGCCTGGCCAAGCCTTGTGGCCGACGAGCTGCAGTACGGCCTCGTGAACCAGAGCGTGGGTGCGCAGGTGTTCCAGGAGAGCTCGCTGGGCGCGCTGCCCGTGGGCATGGACCCGTCGCTTGTGATCGTGGCGCTGGGGGCCAACTACCGCTATGGCCGCTGCAACGAGCGCGTAACGGGCCGCGAGATCGCGAGCTACCTCGCCCGCGCAGACGAGCTGTGGCCCAGCGTGCCTCTCGTGGTCATGGTGCCCGCCAAGCAGCCCGGGCGCGAGGCCGTGAGGGGCTCGTGCTACGAGCGCGTGGCCGACCTCATCGACGAAGCCGCGGCCCGCGTGAGGCGCCGCAGGCTCGCCGCGAGCGCCCCCGTCGTCATGGTGCTGCGCGCCCCCACCCTGCCCGAGGACCTGCTGAGCGACGAGGACGGCCACCCCACGGCGGCCGGCGCCGCGCTGCTGGCGCGCTTCGTGTGCTCCGAGCTGCCCAAGCTCTCGTGCCAGTGCCTGCGCGAGACGGGCCGCTTTGGCCGCTGCGGCGCCTGCGCTGGAACTGGGACACTTCCGCCCGTAGCCTTTCTGTCCCAATCTGGTGGAGGGACCAAGAAGCGGGGCGGTCGCAAGGCCAAGGCCGCGGTTGCCGCCGCGATTGAGCCCAAGCCAGAGGTCGCGCCCGTCTTGGCCAACGCGGCAGATACCGAGGCAGAAGCCACGTCCGTTTCAGCTAAGGTCGAGGCCGCCAAGCCCACTAAGCCTGCGTCCGTCTCGGCCAACAAGCTAACCCGCAGGGCCGCGGCCGTCGAGGACACGCCGGTGGGCCAGACCATCTCGATGTTCACGCTGCTTGACGAGTAGGGGAGAAGATTGCCATGGCAAACCTCGCGAACCGCCTCGTTCCCAACCTGCCGCAGGAGCTGTCGCCGCGTCTCGCGGGTGCCGTTCTCGACCAGCGCGCCCGCGGCCACCTGAGCGCCTACGCCACGCAGAACACAGCCGCCATCCGCCGCGAGAACACCGAGCGCGACCGCGCCACCGCGAGCCGCCCCGCCTTCGTGCGCGATGCCGAGAAGGTTATCCACCTGCCCGCCTACAACCGCCTCGCGGGCAAGACCCAGGTGTTCTCCCTGCGCGCCAACGATGACATCACCCGCCGCGGCCTGCACGTGCAGCTCGTGAGCCGCGTGGCGCGCGACATCGGCCTGTCGCTGGGGCTCAACCTCGACCTCATCGAGGCCATTGCCCTTGGCCACGACATTGGCCACACGCCGTTTGGCCACGCCGGCGAGCGCTTCCTGAACGACGTCTACCACGGCCGCACCGGCCGTTGGTTCTTTCACAACGTGCAGAGCGTGCGCGTGCTCGACGTGCTCTACGGCCGCAACCTCACCCTCCAGACGCTTGACGGCGTTATCTGCCACAACGGCGAGTGCGAGCGTCAGGTGTTCGAGGCGAGCGGCCTTGCGAGCTTCTCCGAGTTCGACAAGATCGTGCAGGGCTGCTGGGACAACGGCGAGCACGCGATTGGGCACCTGCGCCCCATGACGCTCGAGGGGTGCGTCGTGCGCGTCTCCGACATCATCGCCTACGTGGGCAAGGACCGACAGGACGCCATCGCCGCGGGCGTGGCACGCGAGGACACCTTTGACGACGGCCTGGGCAGCGCCTACAACACGTGGGCCCTGGGCGCCTTCATCACCGACGTGGTGGAGCACAGCTTTGGCAAGCCCCGCATCGAGATGAGCGAGGCGGCGTTTGCCGAGATGCGCCGCGCCAAGCGCGAGAACTACGAGAAGATCTACAACGCCAGCGAGCTCTCGGGAGACCTCTCGGCAGACTTTGCCGAGCTCTTTGCCATGGTCTACGAGCGCATGCGCGAAGACCTTGCCGCCGGGCGCACCGACAGCCCCGTGTTTCGCCACCACATCGCTGACGTCGAGCGCACGCTTGCCCACTATGGCCGCAGCTACGACTGGCAGGCGGACCTCGACCTCACGGTGGTGGACTACATCTCCTCGATGACCGACGACTACTTCGTGGCCCTTTGCCAGGACCTCGACCCCAGCTGCGCCCCCGTCTTTCGCCGCCGCGGCTACTTCTGCTAGGGGCGTGACAGGGGCGTCCATGACGGAGGGACGTGCCTTCTGCCATATGACAAAAGACACGTCCCCGCTGTCATGCTCTTTGTGGCGATGCGGGCTCAAAAGTGTCGTACAATTGTTCCCATGGATACTCTGTTTACACAAGCCGAGCGCTACAAACGCAACGAGAACGCGCCACTGGCCGTGCGCATGCGCCCGCAGACCCTTGCCGAGTACGTGGGCCAGGCCCAGGCGGTGGGCGAGGGCTCGTGGCTGCGCCGCGCCATCGAGCACGACGTTTTGTCGAGCGTGATTCTCTACGGGCCCGCGGGCACTGGCAAGACCACCCTGGCGCGCATCATCGCCAACACCACCCATGCGGAGTTCGTCGAGGTCTCGGCCGTCACGGGCACCGTCAAGGACCTACGCCGCGAGATTGACGCCGCCGAGAGCCGCCTCATGACGCGTGGGGTACGCACCATCCTGTTCGTCGACGAGATCCACCGCTTCTCGCGCACGCAGCAAGACGCGCTGCTCCACGCCGTCGAAGACCGCATCGTGGTGCTCATCGGCGCCACCACCGAGAACCCCTACTTCGAGGTCAACTCGGCGCTCATCTCGCGCAGCCGCGTGGTCGAGCTGCAGCCGCTGGGAAACGAGGACATCGCCGAGTTGCTGCGCCGCGCCTGCACCTCCGAGCATGGCCTGCGCGGCGCCTTCTCACTCAATGACGACGCACTTGAGCAGATTGTGCAGCTTGCCGGGGGAGACGCCCGCGCCGCGCTCACCTCGCTCGAGCTCGCGAGCCAGATGGCGCTGCCACCCGCGGCCAAGGTGGGGCCCGACGGCACGGTGACGCTCGCGGACGGCTCGCGCCTGGGTGCGGACGGCGAGGCGCTGCCCATCACGGTCGAGCACGTGCTCGAGGCCAACCCGCGCCGAGGACTTCCATACGACAAGTCCGGCGACATGCACTACGACATCATCTCGGCGTTCATCAAGTCGATGCGCGGCAGCGACCCCGACGCCGTGCTCTACTGGCTCGCCCGCATGATCGACGCGGGCGAGGACCCCAAGTTCATCGCCCGGCGCATCATGATTCACGCGAGCGAGGACGTGGGCAATGCAGACCCGCAGGCCCTGCTCATTGCCCACGCCGCCTTTAAGTCTGCCGAGGTCATTGGCTATCCCGAGTGCCGCATCAACCTGGCGCAGGCCGCGCTCTACGTGTGCCTGGCGCCCAAGAGCAACGCCGCCGAGGCGGGTATCGACGCCGCACTGAACGAGGTGCGCCACGGGCCGCGCCGCGAGGTGCCCAACCACCTGAGGGACCGCCACCGTCCGGGGTCAGACGCCTACGGGCCCTACCTCTACCCGCATGACTACCCGGAGGGCTGGGTGCCCCAGCAGTACCTGCCCGATGGCCTGGAGCACGGGGCGTTCTTCCACCCCAGCGGCCGCGGCTGGGAGGCCTGGCGCCTCGACGCGACGCGCCGCGACCGGCCGCAGCAGTAGGGCAGGTCGGGTGCGTGTCGCTTCTCTCGGTCATGCCCCCGGTGCTGGCGGGCGGACCGTACGAGTGGGCGTGCTCCATCCTTCTTGGCTTCGCCCGCGATTCAGGCGGAGCCTCGCGGCCGCGCACGTGCTTCTCGGCCACACCCGTGGCGCTGCCCGCCCACACGGATGGGTAGAATGAAGCCCATGGAGCGCGCCCGCCTCCTGCGGGCGCCACGCTTATCGCTTAGAAACTTGGAGGAATCCCGATGGATCCAATGACGATTGCCCTCATCGTCCTCGTGATTGCCGGCGTCTGGGCCGTGGTCGAGCTTGCCCTCACCCTGCGCCAGACCCGCAAGAGCGTCAGCGAGCTCTCGGACTCCGTGAACGATACGATCGGTGAGGTCCGTCCCGCCATCGCCAAGCTCGACGGCGCAATCGACGAGCTTGGTCCCGCGGCCAAGGAGGTCGCCCCGATTCTCGAGAAGGCCTCGACCACCGTTGACCTCATCAACGTCGACCTCGTGCGCGTCGAGGGCATCCTCTCCGATGTCAACGCCGTGACCGGCGCGGGCGCCCACGTGACCGATGCCGTGACCGGCGCGGCCGAGTCCGTCTCGCGCGGCGTCGCAGGGGTTGCCGCCAAGGTCGCCGGCAAGGTGACTGGCGCCGGCAAGGCCGCCAAGATCGCCGCCCCCGAGACCGCAGCGAACCTCGAGGCCCCCAAGGACGAGGCCGGCGAGCCTACGCCCGAGGCAGACGTCGAGGTCGAACGGGTCAAGGGCGACACGGGCTACTTCACCTACCCCGGCGCCTCCGCCCAGGCCGAGGGCGATGCCGCCACGACCGATGGCTCTGCCGAGTAGGGGGTGGCGAAGATGGACAAGCAGATCGTCAACCTCAGCATCCCCGCTCAGCCCGACTTTGCGCGCACCGTCCGCATGATGGCCGCGAACCTCGCCGTCATCTCCGGCCAGTCGGTCGAGGACGTCGAGGATGCCCGCATGGCCGCCGAGGAGGCCTTCGTGTGGTGTTGCGCCTCCGGCCCCGCCGCGTGTGACATCGAGTTCCAGGTGGCCGAGGGCTACCTGGGTGCCAAGTTCGCGTTTGGCCCCAACGACCTTCCCGAGGACGACCCGGCCTCGACCTACGCCGAGCTCATCCTCAACGCCGTGTGCGACGAGTGCGTCTTCGACCGCTCGACGCGCACGCTTCACCTCTCCAAGTCCGTGGATGTTGCCGATGCCTAGCGAATCGACAGAGCTAACCAGCGAGCAGCGCGCCGAGGCCCGGCGTGCCGCTGCCGCCTCCACCCACGAGCTGCCCGGCACGCCCAAGGGCAAGCTCGCGTGGGACAAGCAGCGTACGCGCGAGCTGTTTGCACTCTACAAGGAGCAGGGCGACGAGGACGCCCGCAACGAGCTGGTGATGAGCCACCTCAACCTGGTGCGCTTCCTCGCGAGCAAGTTCAAGAACCGCGGCGAGCCGCTCGATGACCTCGTGCAGGTGGGCACGATTGGCCTCATCAAGGCCATCGACCGCTTTGACCCCGAGCGCGGCCTCGAGTTCACAACGTATGCCACGCCCACCATCCTGGGCGAGATCAAGCGCCACTTCCGCGACAAGGGCTGGAGCGTGCGCGTGCCGCGCCGCCTGCAGGAGCTGTCGAGCAAGGTCAACCAGGCCACCGACGAGCTCACCAAGGAGCTGCAGCGCACCCCCTCCACCGAGGAGGTCGCTAGCAAGCTTGGCGTCACGGTCGAGGAGGTGCTCGAGGCCATGGAGTCCTCGAGCGCCTACAGCTCCGTGCCGCTCGAGTCCGGCGGCTCCGACGACGATGACGCGCCCGCGGTCATCGACCACTACGCGAGCGTCGACCAGGACCTGGCCGCCTCCGACGACCGTATGGTCATCGAGGACACCATCAAGGAGTTCTCGCCGCGCGAGCAGGAGGTCATCCGCATGCGCTTCAACGACAACCTCACGCAGGTCGAGATCGCCAAGCGCCTGGGCGTGTCCCAGGTGCAGGTGAGCCGCCTTTTGCGCCGAACGCTCAAGAAGCTGCAGGAGAAGGTCGACCCCGAGGGGCTGATGCGGTGACGGCTGGCCGAAAGACCCCCGACGAGCAGCAGCGGGCCTACGTGTCCGCGCGGCTCGTCGCCGTGCGCGCGTGGGCCTTCGTGGGCTGCGCCGTGGCGTTCGTCATCGCGCTTGCGGCGCTTGGCTCCGTGGGCGACGCCGTCAAGTGCCTGCTCGTGGGTGCCGTTGTGGGGTTCATTTGCAGCTCGCTCACCAACTGGCTCGAGCGCCACGGCGTGGGCCGCGGCCTGGGAGCGCTCGTCTCGCTTGTGGCGTTTCTGGCCATCGTCGCGGGGCTCCTGTGCTGGCTGGGGCCCATGTTCCTCGACCAGTTGAGGCAGCTGCTCGAGCGCATGCCCGCCTTCTTCTCGCAGCTCCAGGACGCGGCGCGCAACCTCACCCTGCCGTTCACGCAGGGCAAGAACTCTGTGCTCTGGGATAGCGTGCAGGGTGCCATCGGAACCCTGGGAGACGTGGGCAAGGCCCTCGTGACCAGGCTTGCCAACTGGCTGTCTGCCGCCCTCGTGCCCAACATGATGGCGCTCGCAAACGACTTCGTGATGTTCTTCCTGGGCCTTGTGCTGGCCTACTGGTTTGCGAAGGACTACCCGGCCATCATGCGCGAGCTGGGCGTCATCGCAGGTCCGCGCCATGACGAGGACCTGGCGCTGCTCGTGGCGGTCCTGGGCCGCTCGGTGGGCGGCTACATGCGCGGCATCGTGATTACGAGCGTGCTCAACGGCACGCTGGTGTTTCTCGCGCTGTGGATCTGTGGGCACCCGTATGCCGGGCTCATGGGCGTCGTCGTGGGCATCATGCACTTCGTGCCCGTCGTGGGCCCCGCGGTGTCTGCCCTGCTGGCCACGCTGACCGGCCTCTTTGCGAGCCCGGCCGTTGCGGTGTGGACGCTCGTCTGGGCCATCGTTGCGCAGAACGTCACCGACAACCTGGTGAGCCCGCTCGTGATGCAGAGCGCGGTGAAGATCCACCCCGCCATGAGCCTCATTGGCATCACGGTGGGCGCGAGCCTGGGCGGCGCCGTGGGCATGGCGCTGGCCGTGCCGCTCACGGCTGCGGTCAAGGGCGCGTTCATCTACTACTTCGAGAGCAAGACCGGCCGACAGCTCGTGGGCTTCAACGGCGCGCTCTTCAAGGGGACCCCCTTCCACCACGCCGACGGCTCGCCGGTGCCCTCGTATGACGCCCTCGACGACGACTCGCTGGCTGCCACCTCGCTCATCGTGGCCAACCGCAACGCCGACGACGTCCAGGCCGACGAGGCCCCCGCGCCCGAACCCGGCCTTCTCGATCACCTCCGCGCGCGCCTTCACAAGGGGGAGTAGCCGCTTGTCCCATGCGCTGGAGCATTCGTGCGGGGGCGCGGCCTCGCGGCTCCAAGCGGCCGGCACGCTGTATACTTCCAAGGTTGTATGACCGTCGACAAGACCCGAACGCAGGGGAGACATATGAGCACCGCTGACTTTCCGACCATGACTACCGCCGAGATTCGCTCGACGTTCCTCAAGTTCTTCGAGGACCGAGGCCTCAAGCTGTACCCCAGCTCCTCGCTCGTTCCCGAGGACCCGTCGCTGCTTCTCGCCAACGCTGGCATGAACCAGTTCAAGGAGTACTACCAGGGCAAGAAGACGATGAAGGAGATCGGCGCCTGCTCCTGCCAGAAGTGCGTGCGCACCAATGACATCGACTGCATCGGCGAGGACGGCCGTCACCTGTCGTTCTTCGAGATGCTTGGCGACTTCTCCTTTGGCGGCGTCTCCAAGCAGCAGGCCTGCACCTGGGCCTTCGAACTGATCACTGAGAAGTTCCAGCTGCCGCTCGACCGCCTCTACTTCACCGTCTTCACCGACGACGATGAGACCCACGACATCTGGCGCTCGCTGGGCGTCGCCGAGGACCACATCTCCCGCCTGGGCGAGGACGACAACTTCTGGGCCGCCGGCCCCACCGGCCCCTGCGGACCCTGCTCCGAGATCTACTACGACCAGGGCGAGGAGGTCGGCTGCGGCAAGCCCGACTGCAAGCCAGGCTGTGACTGCGACCGCTTCCTCGAGTTCTGGAACCTCGT
Organism: uncultured Parolsenella sp.; assembly: GCF_958346945.1. NCBI lineage: Bacteria > Bacillati > Actinomycetota > Coriobacteriia > Coriobacteriales > Atopobiaceae > Parolsenella > uncultured Parolsenella sp. Next base: position 4,702 of record NZ_CATVTL010000003.1, on the reverse strand, counting down.
CTTCACCCAGTTCGACCGCCAGGAGGACGGTTCGATGCCCGAGCTGCCCCACCGCAACCTCGACACGGGCATGGGCCTCGAGCGCATGGCCGGCATCATGCAGCACAAGAGCTCCAACTATGACGGTGACCTCATGCAGAGCCTCATCGCCCTGGGCGAGAAGGTCTCTGGCAAGACCTACGTCGCCGACGAGTACTCCGGCGCCTCCCGCTCGCTGCGCATCATCGCCGACCACGCCCGCGCGGTCGACTTCATGATCTCCGACGGCATCCTGCCGGGCAACGAGGGCCGCGAGTACGTCCTGCGCCGCCTGCTGCGCCGCGCCGTCTTCCACGGCCGCCTGCTGGGCATCGAGGGCGCCTTCCTCACCACGTTCATCGACGAGGTCAACCGCCTGATGGGCGAGGCCTACCCCGACCTGCTCAAGAACGTCGCGCTGGTCAAGGGCATCGTCAGCGCCGAGGAGGAGCGCTTCTCCAACACGCTCGACACGGGCCGCACCTACCTCGATGAGGCCCTCGAGGGTCTCGAGGCCGGCGCCACGCTGCCGGGCGAGGACGCCTTCAAGCTGCACGACACCTATGGCTTCCCCATCGACCTGACCGTCGAGATCGCCGCCGGCGCCGGCCACGACGTCGACATGGAGGGCTTCGACGCCGCCATGGCCGAGCAGAAGAGCCGCGCCCGCGCCGCCGCCAACCGCGACGCCTGGGGCGACTTCAACAACGTCTGGACCGCGCTGTCCGACCAGCTGGCCCCCACGCAGTTCGAGGGCTACGACAGCAACGACCTCGAGGGCGCCAAGGTCGTCGCCATCGTCGCGGGCGGCGCCTCCGTCGAGTCTGCCGAGGCCGGCTCCGAGGTCGAGGTCGTGCTCGACCGCACCCCGTTCTACGCCGAGATGGGCGGCCAGGTGGGCGACACCGGCACCCTCGCGAGCGACTCCGCCAAGCTCGAGGTCAGCGACACCAAGGGCCACAGCGGCCTGCACGCGCACGTCGCCAAGGTCGCCGAGGGCACGCTCCACGTGGGCGACACCGTGTGCGCCACAATCGACGCTCACCGCCGCGAGCTCATCCGTCGCAACCACACGGCCACGCACCTGCTCGACGCCGCGCTCAAGTCCGTGCTTGGCGAGCACGTCAACCAGGCGGGGTCTCTCGTGGACGAAGGCCGCCTGCGCTTTGACTTCACGCACTTCGAGGCCCTCACGGCCGAGCAGCTGCACGAGGTCGAAGACCTCGTGAACGTCGAGATCTTCTCGGCCAAGCCGGTCGTTACGAAGGTCTGCGACATTGAGGAGGCCAAGGCCGCCGGTGCCGTGGCCCTCTTTGGCGAGAAGTACGGCGACGTGGTGCGCATGGTCTCCTGCGGCACCGAGGACGTGCCGTTCAGCCGCGAGCTGTGCGGCGGCACCCACGTCCGCAACACCTCCGAGCTCGGCCTGTTCAAGATTGTCTCCGAGTCCTCCACGGGCTCCAACGTCCGCCGCATCGAGGCCGTGACGAGCCTGGGCGCCCTTGCCTGGCTCGACGAGCGCAACGAGGCCCTCGACGCCGTGGCCGCCGAGCTTAAGTGCCGCCCCGAGGACGCCGCCGGCCGCATCGCCGACATCAAGGCGGGCGCCCGCGAGGCCGAGGCCAAGCTCAAGCAGGCCCTTCTCGGCGGTTCTTCCGACAAGATCCAGGCCGCCATGGGCGCCGCCATCGACTGCGGCTCCTACAAGGCCGTCATCGCCCGCATGGACGGCCTCGAGGCCGGCGAGCTGCGCGAGGCCTGGGACGCCATCCGCGACAAGGCCAACGGCGGCGACGTCGCCTGCTTCCTGACCACCGTTACCCCCGAGGGCAAGGTTGCCATGCTCTCCGCCGCCACCGACGGCGCCGTTGCCGCAGGCTTTGGCGCCGGCGACGTGATCCGCAAGGTCGCCGGTCTCGTTGGCGGCCGTGGCGGTGGCCGCCCCAACATGGCCCAGGCCGGCGGCAAGGACGCCGCGGGCATCGAGGCAGCGCTTGCCGCCGCCCGCGAGATGCTGGCCTAAGGCGGCTCTCGTGAGGGCGCTTGCGCTGGACATCGGCGAGGTTCGCATCGGGATCGCCGCGAGCGACGCCTCCGGGCGCATCGCGAGCCCCGTGAAGGTCCTGCCTGCGGCGGAGGTGCTGGGAATCTCCCGCACCTTCCGCCGCATCCTCGAGGACTACGAGCCCGAGGTGCTCGTCTGCGGCCGTCCCCAGACCATGGGTGGCGAGGACGGCCCGCAGGCCGAGCGCATCATGGCCCAGGCGCGGCAGGTCGCAGACGCGTGCGACCTGCCCCTCGTGTTTGCCGACGAGCGTCTCTCCTCCGCGGAGGCCAAGCGCATCCTTCGTGCGCAGGGCCTCAAGGAGAAGCAGATGCGTGGCAAGATTGATATGATTGCTGCGTCGCTTTTTCTCCAGGCCTGGCTAGACTCCCATGGGGCCGGCGCCGCAAGCGATGCTTCGGACCCCTTCTCGGGTGCCCGCTAGCGACACCTCTCGAGAAGGGCCCCACATGGCAGACTCTCCCAGGCGTAGGTCTACGCCCCGCTTCTCAACCGGCGACGCGCCCTCGCGCGCGGGCGCCGGTCGTCACGCGCGTCCCGCGACGCCGTCCCAGTCCGGTCGCGCGGTCGCGCGCCAGGCGGGTGTGTCCCCGCGCCCCTCTCGCATGAGGGCCAGCGCGCCCCAGGCCGCATCGGTTCGCACGCGTGCCCAGCGCCAGGCCGCCAACCCCTACGCCCAGGTGCCCCGCAGCGGCAACACCGCCGGTATGCAGAGCCTCGCCGCGCCCCGCACGCGCGCCCAGCGGCAGGCCGCCTCCCGCGGCGGCCACTCGCACAAGGGTCCCATCATCGCGGGCGTCGTCGTTGCCGTCGTGGTCATCGCTGCCCTCGTGGTGCTCGTCCCACGTCTGCTCATGCGCGACTCCGCAAGCCAGGACACGCTGCCCAACCGGGGCGCCACGGTCGAGGTCGTCATCGACGACGGCTCGGGCGCCCAGGCGGTCGCCGCCAAGCTCAAGGAGGCGGGCGTCATCGCGAGCTCGGACGACTTCATCTCCGAGCTGCAGCGCCAGAAGGCCGACGGCTCGCTCAAGAGTGGCGCCTACGTCTTCACGGTGGGGCAGGACCTCGACAGCATCATCCACCAGCTCACGACCGGTCCCAACTCCACGAGCGGACGCCTCTCGGTGCCCGAGGGCCTCACGGTGAGCCAGACCGCGGCGCTCGTGAACCAGACGCTGCCCTCCATCTCGGCCGACGACTTCGTAGCGCAGGCCAAGGCCTCGAACTACGCCGCTGACTACCCGTTCCTCGCCGCGGCCGCCAACGACTCGCTCGAGGGCTTCCTCTGTCCCAAGACCTATGACTTCTCGGGTCGCTCCGACGTCACGGCAGACACCGTGATCCGCGCGATGCTCGCCCAGTACCAGGCAGACGTCGCCTCGCTCGACTTTTCGGCGGGCGAGCAGCTCATCTCGGAGCGCTATGGCATCCAGATGAGCGACTACGACATCCTCACCCTGGCCTCGATCGTCGAGCGTGAGGCCGTCACGACCGACCAGCGCCCCAAGGTCTCCTCGGTGTTCTTCAACCGCCTCAAGCAGGGCATGGCGCTGCAGAGCGACGCCACGATGATGTACGTCACGGGCGGAGAGGTCACCGCCGACGACCTCAAGGCCGAGAGCCCCTACAACACCTACCTCAACACGGGACTCACGCCCACGCCCATCTGCGCGCCCTCGGTCGAGTCGATCAAGGCCACGCTCAACCCCGACGACACGAACTACCTGTACTTCTACATCACCCAGACCGACGAATGGTTCTCGGCGACCTATGACGAGCACCTTCAGGCCATTGAGGAGAACCGCTAGATGAGCGTTGTGCGACCCACCCACTGCGTGCCCGCGATCACCGACGTCGACGTCGATGATCTCGCGGCCTCCGGTGTCCGCTGCGTGCTGTTCGACCGTGACAACACCGTGGTGCCGCGCGACACCGGCGTGGCGCCCGCGCCCGTCATGGACTGGATGGCGCGCGTGCGCGAGGCGGGCATGAGCCTGTGCATGGTCTCGAACAACTTCCACTCCGGACAGGTCGAGGCGAGCGCCGCCGAGCTTGGCTGCCCCGTCGTGCACCACGCGATGAAGCCCGCGCCCTTTGCCGTGAGGCGCGCCCTTGACCTCATGGGCGCCACACCCGACGAGGCCGTGCTCGTTGGCGACCAGGTCTTCACTGACGTCATGGCGGGCAACCTCGCGGGGGTGCGCACGATCCTCGTGGAGCCCCAGAGCACGACCGACCTGTGGTACACGCACATCTTTCGCATCTTCGAGCGCGCGATCGGCGCCCGCAGGTGAGCCTGCACGCCGTGACGCATGTGCTTTGCCTCCTTCTCGCCTGTGGCCTTGGTGCCGCGGGCGTCTTTGCAAGCGTGAGGGACGCTCGCACGAGAACCATCCCCAATGCATGCTGCGGGGCCATCTGCCTGCTGGGACTTGCCCTGTGCTGCCTGCGTGCCCTCACGGGCGCGCTGCCGGCGCTTCCCGCGCCGGTCTCGTGCGCGACCGTGGCCGTGGCCACGCTGCTGCTTGGCGTTGCCGCCGAGGGCGCCTACCGCGCGGTCTCGGGGTGGGTGGGCCTGGGGCTTGGCGACGTCAAGTACATGGCCGCCTGGGCGTG